>CP099830.1:80924-189381 GCA_029851325.1 Candidatus Shikimatogenerans bostrichidophilus | reverse complement strand
ATGTTAAAAAAAAAAAAGAAAAAAAATTATAAAAGAATTTTAATAAGTTTAGCTTCTCCTAATAGTATTTTAAAACAATCTTATGGAGAAATACTAAATTCTGAAACAATTAATTATAAAACACAAAAACCAGAACCCAATGGATTATTTTGTGAAAAAATTTTTGGTCCTATAAAAGATTATGAATGTTCCTGTGGTAAATATAAAAATCTTAAATATAAAGGAATTTTTTGTGATAGATGTGGAATAGAAATAACTAAAAAATCTGTAAGAAGAGAAAGATTTGGACATATTAAATTAACTGTACCTATTGTACATATTTGGGCATTTAGATGTTTACCAAATAAAATTTCCTATTTAATTGGAAAAAATTCTAGAGAAATAGAATCAATAATTTATTATGAAAAATATATAGTATTAAAAATTTGGAAAAAAATAAATATAAAAATTAATAATAAATATTTAAAACTATATGATCTAATAAATGAAGACATTTATTTAAAAATAAAAAATAAAATTTTTAAATATAAAAAGAATTTTATAATAAAAACTGGTGGAGAAGCTATATATTATTTATTAAAAAATATTAATTTAAAAAAAACATATGAAAATTTAAAACAAGAAATATATAAAGAAAAATATAAACCTAAAAAATCAGAATTATTAAAAAGAATACAAGTAGTAGAATTATTTTTAAAAGGGGAACAGGTTAATAAACCAGAATATATGGTTATTACTGTATTACCGGTAATACCACCCGATTTAAGACCATTAGTAAGATTAGAAGGAGGAAAATATGCTAGTTCAGATTTAAATGAATTTTATAGAAAAATAATAATAAGAAATAATAGATTAAAAAAATTAATAAAAATAAAAGCTCCAGAAGTAATATTGATAAATGAAAAAAGAATGTTACAGGAATCTGTTGATTCTTTGTTAGATAATTCAAGAAGAATAAATTCAGTTAAAACTGATAATAATAGAGTGTTAAAATCTTTATCAGATACATTAAAAGGTAAATTAGGTAGGTTTAGACAAAATTTATTAGGGAAAAGAGTAGATTATTCTGCTAGATCGGTAATAGTTGTAGAACCTAATTTAAAGCTATATGAATGTGGATTACCTAGAGAAATTGCTTTAGAATTATATAAGCCTTTTTTAATTAATAAGTTATTAAATTTAGGTATAGTAATTACTATAAAAAGTGCTAAAAAACTTATAAAAAAAAAGAAAAAATTTATATGGGAAATATTAAATGAAATTATAAAAGGACACCCTATCTTATTAAATAGAGCACCTACTTTACATAGATTTAGTATACAAGCTTTTCAACCTATTTTAATTAAAGGAAAAGCTATAAAATTACATCCTTTAGTTTGTTCTGCTTTTAATGCTGATTTTGATGGAGATCAAATGGCTGTACATCTTCCTTTATCTATGGAATCGATATTAGAAGCACAATTATTAATGTTATCTTCTCAAAATATATTAAATATATCTAACGGAAATCCTATAATAATACCAGCACAAGATATAATATTAGGGTTATATTATTTAACTATTATGAAGAAAAATAATAATATTAATCCACAAAAAATAAAAGTGTTTTCTTCAATAAATGAAATTTATATAGCTAATAGTTTGAACCATGTAAAAATACATGATAAAATAAATTTAAAATATAAAAATAAAATTATTAAAACAACTATAGGTCGTGCATTGTTTAATAATATTATTCCGAAATATAAAAAATTTAAATTTGTTAATAAATTAATTAATAAAAACACTATAAAAAATATTATACTTAAAGTACTACATAAAACAGATATTATTACAACTACTAAATTTTTAGATAAATTAAAAAAATTAGGATTATATTATGCTTTTAAAGGTGGTATTTCTTTTAATATTAAAGATATAATAACTCCTAAAAATAAAAAAGAAGTAATAAATTTAACTAAAAAAAAAGTTAATCAAATATATAAACATTATAATATGGGGTTTATAACAAATAAAGATAAGTATAATCAAATCATAGATATATGGAGTAATACAACTTCAAAAATATCTGATTTAGTAGTAAAAAAAATTAAAGAAAAGGATTTTAATTCAATTTATATGATGTTAGATTCAGAAGCTAGAAGTTCTATAGTACAAATTAGACAATTATCTGGATTAAGAGGTTTAATTGCAAAACCTCAAAAATATAATATGTCTATAACTAGTTCTACTAATATAAATGATAACGATAGTAATGAAATTATAGAAAATCCTATAATATCTAATTTTTTAGAGGGATTATCAGTTTTAGAATATTTTATATCTACACATGGAGCTAGAAAAGGGTTGGCAGATACTGCTTTAAAAACAGCTGATGCTGGATATTTAACTAGAAGATTAGTAGATGTAGTACATAATGTAATAATAAAAGAAAAAGATTGTAATACATTAAATGGAATTAAAATAGATAATAAAAAGTATAAACTATCTACAGGTGATATTTTAGGGAGAGTTTTGTTATTAAATATTTTAAAAAAAGAAAAAATTTTAATAAAAAAAGGAACTATAATAAATAAAACAATAATAAAAAGAATAAATAAAAATAAAATAAATTATATAACTATTCGTTCCCCATTAACATGTGAAAGTAAAAGTGGGATATGTTCTAAATGTTATGGAACAAATTTATCTAATGGAAAATTGGTAGAAAAAGGAGAAACAGTAGGAGTTTTAGCAGCACAATCTATAGGAGAACCAGGAACACAATTAACTTTAAGAACATTTCATTTTGGGGGGTCTGCAAGTAATTTATCTAAAGATACAGAGATTATTTCTAAAAATAAAGGGCAAATTTTATATAAAAATTTAAAATATATAAATAAAAATAAAAAATATATAGTTGTTTCTAGATTTACTAAATTTTTTATAATTAGAAAAAATAAAATAATATATAAAAAAAATATACCTTATGGTAGTATATTATATTTCAAAAATAATGATCATATAAATAAAGGTGATATAATATATAAATGGGATCCATATAACGCTGTATTAATATCAGAATATAGTGGTATTATAAAATATAATAATTTTAAAAAAAACATTAATTATAAAATAATAATAGATAAGACTACTGGATATAAAGAAATAATAATTCTAGAAAATCAAAATGTTATTCCTAGTTTAATTATTATAAATAATTTAGGAGAAAAAATTAAAGAATATAATTTACCTATAGGATCTTCTTTAAATGTTGAAGATAATGAAAAAATAAATAAAGGTCATATTTTAATAAAAATTCCAAGAAAATATTCACAAACTAAAGATATTACAGGAGGATTGCCTAGATTATCAGAATTATTTGAAGCCAGAGAACCATATAATATTGCAAAAATATCAGAAATAGATGGAATAATTAGTATAAAAAAACTAAATCTAAGTAGTTTTGAGATATTAATAAAATCATTTAAATTAAAAAAAAAAATAAAATATAAAATAAAAACTTATAAACAACTTTTGATACAAGATAATGATTATGTTAAACATGGTAAACAATTAACAGATGGATTTATATCATTAAATGATATATTATATATAAAAGGAATAAGATATTTTCAAAAATATTTGATAAAAAAAATACAAGAAGTATATAAAGCACAAGGAGTAGAAATAAATAATAAACATTTTGAAATAGTTATTAAACAAATGATGACTAAAGTTAAAATTATTGAACGTGGTGATACTAATTTAATTGAAGGTAATATTATAGATGAAAAAGATTTTTTTAAAGTTAATAAAAAAATAAAAAATCTAGTAATTATTAAAGAGGATTGCTATAAATTTAAAAAAGGACAATTAGTAAATAAATATAAATTAAAAATTAAAAATGAATATTTAAAAATACAAAATAAGAAAAAAATAAAAAATAGCAAAGTAAAACCGGCTATAGCTAAACCTATTTTATTAGGTATTACAAAATCTGCTTTATATAATAAATCTTTTATATCAGCAGCTTCTTTTCAAGAAACAACTAGAATTTTAAGTGAATCGGCAATTAGTGCGAAAACAGATAATTTAGAAGGTTTAAAAGAAAATGTTATTATAGGGAATAAAATACCAGCTGGTACAGGATTTAAAATTTATGAAAAAATAAAAATAAAATCTAATAAAAAATATTTTTAATTTGTTTTTTAAAATGATAAAAATAATATATTATACACATTCTACGGTTTTATTAAATATAAATTCAGTAAACATTTTAGTAGATCCATTTTTTACAAACAATCCAAAAATTAGTAAAAGTAATTTTTATATAAATAGTTTTAAATATATAAATTATATTTTAGTTACGCATGCACATTCGGATCATACGAAAGATGTACAAATTATATCTAAAAAATATAATTCTACAATTATTTCTAATTATGAAATTTGTAAATATTATAAAAATTGTAAAACTTTAAGTTTAAATTATGGGTCCTTTATTAAAATTAATAAAAAAATTAATATTAGATATGTATATGCATTACATTCTAGTAGTTTTGAAGATGGTACGTATGGAGGTAATCCTGGAGGATTTATTATAAAAAGTCAAAAAAAAACAATTTATATATCAGGGGATACAGATATATTTAATGGGATGAAATATTTTAATGAAAATTTTAATTTATTAATATTACCTATAGGAGGTAGATATACTATGAATGTAAAATATGCATATTTAGCTTCTAATTTATTAAGATGTAATTATATATTAGGAGTCCATTATAATACTTATCCAGAAATTAAAATTAATAAAAAAAAAGCTATATATTATTTTAAAAAAAAAAAAAAAAATCTATTTTTATTAAAAAAAAATAATTATATAATATTATAAAAAAGTGAAAATTTATAAAAAAGATTATTACTTTATAAAAAAAATTATTAAAAATATAAATTTAATTAAAGGGGGAAATATTAAAGTTATAGATATAAGACCCAAAAAAAATAATTTATTTAATTTCTTTATCATTTGTGAAGGAAAATCTAATTTACATGTAAAATCTATATATAATAAAATAGTAGAATCGATATATAAAATATTTAAAATAAAACCATATAATATTGAAGGTAAAATTAATAATAAATGGGTATTAATAGATTATAATTTTTTGATTATTAATATCTTTTTAAAAAAAATACGAATTTATTATAATATAGATAATATGTGGAAAAATTATCCTATAATTGATATTTTTAAAAAAAAAATAAAATATAATTATGAATAATTATATATATATATATTTTTTATTATTTGGTATAATACAGTATATAATTAATTATCCAAAATTTATTAATATAACTTATTTTTTTAAAAAAATTTTTTTAAAAAAAAAAGTAAAAAAAATATTAATAAAAAATAAAAAATATATATATATACAACTATATAATAAATTTTTAAAAAAAAATTTTATTAATTATTTTAAAACATATCAATATACTTTTGATATAGGTGATTTAGTATTATTCCAAAAACAATTAGAAAAATTTAAAAATAAATATAATATTAAATATTTAATAGAATTTAAAAATGTTTATCAGTTTAACTTATATAATTTTTTAATTAATAATAGTCTATTAATATTTATTATAATTTTTATAATTATAGTAGTTAATATTATCCCAAATAATAAAATTATTAAAAGCAATGTAAAATTATATAAGAATGAAAATAAAATAAAGTTTAAAGATATCGCAGGATTATATAAAGCTAAAATAGAAATAAAAGAAGTAGTACATTATTTAAATAATCCTAAAAAATATAATAAATTAGGAGGTAAAATTCCTAAAGGAATATTATTAGTCGGTCCACCAGGAACAGGAAAAACTATGTTAGCGAAAGCTGTAGCAGGGGAAGCCAACGTTCCTTTTTTTTATTTATCAGGATCAAGTTTTGTAGAATTTTATGTAGGTGTAGGATCATATAGAGTAAGAACATTGTTTAATAAAGCAAAAGAAGTATCACCTTCTATTGTTTTTATAGATGAAATAGATACAATAGGTAGAGCTAGAAGTACAAACAATATTATTAATTATAATGATGAAAAGGAAAACACATTAAATCAATTATTGACAGAAATGGATGGATTTGAAAAAAATACTAATGTAATAGTTATAGCAGCTACAAATAGATTAAAAATTTTAGATAAAGCTTTATTAAGACCAGGTAGATTTGATCGAAAAATAGTTATAGAATTACCTAATATAATAGAAAGGAAAGATATTTTTAATAAATATTTACGTAATATAATTGTAAAAAAAAATATAAATTTAGATTTATTAGTCAAACAAACATCTGGATTAAGTGGAGCAGATATATATAATATATGTAATGAAGCTGCATTAATAGCTGCTAGGAAAAATAAACAAGAAATAGATAATGAAGATTTTGGGGATTCTATAGATAGAATTTATTTAGGTGTAGAAGGAGAAAAAATAATTTTTAATTATAAAGAAAAAAAAAGAATAGCTTATCATGAAGCAGGTCATGTTTTAGTAAATTATATTTTAAATAAAAATAAAGAAATAATAAAATCTTCTATTATTCCTAGAGGAGGCTCTTTAGGTTATACCTTATTTTTACCAAAAAATAATAACCTTGAAGTTTTATATAATATAAAAAAGGATATATGTGTATTATTAAGTGGAAGAGCTTCTGAATATATAATATATAAAAATTATTCAACAGGATCTTTAAAGGATTTAGAATATAGTACAAAAATGGCCTATAATATGATTATAAATTATGGTTATAGTACTAATATATCATACAAAAAAATAAATTATAATTTATATAATAAACCATATAGTGAAAAAACTGCTTATAAAATAGATAAAATTCTTTATAAAATAATTAGAAATGAATTTAAAAGAGCAAAAAAGATTTTATATAAAAATATAACAAAATTACATCTTATATCTAAAAATTTATTAAAAAAAGAAGTATTATTTAAAAAAGATATAGACATAATAATGAAAAATTAAAAATATGCACAATAAATTAAATATTATAGTAAAAACAAGAACTATAAATAAAATTAATAAAACCAAAAACATACCATGTATAATATATAATAAAAAATATAATTTACCTTGTTATATCCCTTTAGTAGAAGTAAAAAAAATAATAAAAAATAAAAAATATATAATAAATGTTAATATAGACACTAAAAATGAAATAGTTTGTTTAGTTAAAGATATACAATATAATATATTTAAAAATAAAGTTCTACATATAGATTTTTATAAAATTGAAAAACAAAAACCATTTAAATGTTATGCAAACGTAAAAATAAAAGGGAATTCAATTGGAATATCTAAAGGTGCTATATGTAATGTACCATTAAAAAAAATTAAAATAGAAACAACATTAGAGAATTATATAAAAGAATTTAATATAGATATTACTAATTTAGATATAGGAGATAAAATTTATATTAAAGATATTAAAATTAATAATGTTAAAATATTACATCCATATAATCAAATAGTAGTATCTATAAAAATTAAAAAAGTAAATAAAGAGGATTAAATTAATTATCACTTACTGTTATTTTTTTTCTTTTTTTTAATCTTCTTCTATATAATATTTTTTTATTTTTTTTATTTCTTTTTAAAAATCCAAATTTTCTTAGTCTTTTTCTATTAGAAGGATTATAAGTACTTTTCATATTAAAAATTGAATTTAATTTAAAATATATATTATGTTAATTAATATATCAAAAATAAAAAAAGGTATATGTTTAGAAATAAAAAATAAATTTTTTAAAATTATTGATTTTTTACATGTTAACCCAGGTAAAGGAAATGCTTTTGTAAGAACTAGAATAAAAAATTTACAAAATGGTAATATAATAAAAAAAACTTTTTTTCCAGGTACAAAAATTAATAAAATAGAAATTTATTCTAAACATTATTTTTTTTTATATAAAAAACAAAATAATTTTTTTTTTATTAATAAAATAAATTTTAATAAAATTAATTTATATAGTGATTTTATAGGAGATAAAAGTTTATTTATTAAAGAAAATGATGAAGTAATAATTAATTTTATAAAAATAAACAATAATAATTTTCCCTTATCTTTAAAAATAAATAAGTATGTAGTTTTAAAGGTAATAAAAACTAAAATAGAAATAAAAGGGAATACGATAAATAAAAACTATCAAAAATCTATATTAGAAACTGGTTTGTCAATATATACCCCATTATTCATTAAAATAGGGGATAATATTAAAATAAATACTACTACGAAAGAATATATAGAAAGAATTAATTAAATAAAAAAAAACGTGTTACATTATGAATAATTTAATAGGGAAAAAGGCTCCTAATTTTATAGCTAATGGAGTAACAAAAAATAAAATTATAAAAAATTTTAATTTCAAAAAACAAATAAAAAATAAATATATTATATTATTTTTTTATCCAAAAGATTTTTCCTTAATATGTCCAACAGAATTACATGCTTTACAAGAATTTTATGAAGAATTTAAAATTAGAAATGTTGAAGTGATAGGAGTATCAACTGATAGTGAATATACACATCTAGCATGGGAAAAAATAAAAAAAGAAGATGGTGGAATTATGGGAATAGAATATCCTTTAATATCTGATATAAATAAAACTATATCATATAATTATGGAGTATTATCTGGAGAGTTATTTATAGAAGAGAATGAATTAATAGCTAAAGGAGAATTAATATCTTATAGAGGATTATTTTTTATAGATAAAGAACGTATTATTAGACATCAATTAATTAATGATGTGCATATAGATAGAAACATTAATGAAATTTTAAGAATTATAGATGCATGGCAATATTATGAAAAATATGGAGAATTATGCCCTGCTAATTGGAATAAAGGAGGTTCTAACAACAATAAATAACAAAATAATATTTAAAACATAACACATAACATATTATAAAAAAATAGAGATATAAAATCTCTATTTTTTTATTTTTATTTTTTTATTAAATAATTTTCTAATATAATACAGTTTAGCTTTTTTTACCTTACCTCTTTTATTTATTTTTATGTCTTTTATATATGGAGAATATAAAAAAAATGTTATTTCTACACCTATATTATTAATAATTTTTCTAATTATAAAAGTTTTATTAAATTTATTATTTCCTTTTTTACTTATTACATATCCAGTTAATATTTGATTTTTTACTTTATTTCTTTTTTTTAACTTATCGTTTTCTTCTTTAATATTACTATAACTATAATATACACTAATATTATCACCTACATTAAAGTTATAGTTTATATTATTAACTTTTATATATTTTTTTTCTAAATAATTTATAATTTTATTTAATTTCATATATTATTTTTTTTTTACTAAAGCTACATCAGCTATTTTTTCATTTTTATTTAATTTAATTAATTTTACCCCTTGAGAATTTCTCCCCACAATTCTTATAGATGAAACATTAATTCTTAATAATATACCAGTATTTTTTATTATTATAATATCATCTTTATTAGATACTACTAAAATAGAAATTAATTTCCCAGTTTTTTTAGTAATATTTATAGTTTTTACCCCTACACAACCTCTATTAGTTACTCTATAATTTTTTAATAAAGTCCGTTTTCCATATCCATGTTCAGATACCACTAAAACATCTTTATTAGTTTCTTTTTTAAAACATACCATACCTATAACTTTATCATTTATTTTATTTATATTTATCCCTTTAACTCCTATAGTATTTCTATTAGTTGATTTTATATTTTTTTCATTAAAAATTATCGCCTTTCCACTTTTTATAGCAATTAGAACTTTAAAATTTCCATTAGTTAATTTAGCCTCTAATAAAGTATCATTATCTTTAATTGTTATAGCTTTTATCCCATTTTTTCTAATATTTGAATATTTATTTAAAACTGTTCTTTTAACAACTCCATTATATGTAACCATAACTACATAATGATTATCTATATAATTTTTATCATCGAACGTCTTTATTAATATATAGGTCTTAATATGATCTTTTATCTTTATAAAATTTTGTATTGCTCTCCCTCTAAATAATTTATCTCCTATAGGAATTTCATATACTTTTAAATTATAACATTTCCCAAAAGTAGTAAAAAATATAATAGTATCATGATTATTAGCTACTATAATATGTTCTATTTTATCATAATTATCTATAGTCATCCCCCTATTACCTACACCACCTCTATTTTGAGTTTTATATTCTGATAACATAGTCCTTTTAATATATCCTTTATTAGAAATAGTTAATAAGACTTTAAAATTTTCTATTAAATTTTCTTTTTTATAATTTAAATATTCATAGCTAGAATAATCTATTAATGTTTTTCTATTATCCCCATATGTTTGTTTTATATTATATAATTCTCCTTTAATTATATTCATTCTTTCTTTTCTTGAATCTATGATTCTTTTATTTTTTATTATATTTTTTTTAACTTCTTTATATTCTTTAAATAAACTATTTACTTCTTTATTAGTTAGTTTATATAATTTAGTATTTAAAATAAATTTTATTTGTAGTTTAGATAAATTAAATTCTTTTTTAATTTTTTTAAAAGAATCATTATATGATATAGATTTTTTTATTAGTTTTAATAGTTTATCTATTTTATTTGATATTTTAATAAATCCTTTTAATACATGTAATTTATTTTTAAAAGAGGATAAATAATATTTTGCCTTATTAATAATAACATCATTTCTATGTTCTATAAAATAATAGATTAATTCTTTTAAATTTAAGCGTTTAGGATTTCCATCTACTAATACTATATTATTTATATGATAACTAATTTGTAGATCGCTATATTTTAAAAGTTTATTAATTACTATTTCTATGATACTATCTTTTTTTAATAATAATAATATTCTTATACCATTTTTATTAGACTCATCTTTTATATTTAATATTTCTTCTATTTTTCCTGTTTTTACTAAAAAAAAAATTTTTTTTATTAAATTACTTTTTATTACTTGATACGGTATTTCTTTGATTATTATATATTTGTTTTTTTTAGTTTCTTTAATAAAATATTTTGATCTAATTATTATTTTCCCTTTTCCTGTTTTATAAGCCTTATTTACTCCATCATAAGCTAATATAATACCACCAGTAGGAAAGTCAGGAGCTTTAATATAATTAGTTAATTTATCTATGCTTATATCATTATTATCTATATATTTGCATATAGCATTTATTGTTTCTATTAAATTATGTGGTGGCATATTTGTAGCCATCCCAACAGCTATTCCAGTTCCTCCGTTTATTAAAATATTTGGTAATTTTGTAGGCAAAATTATAGGTTCTACTAAAGAATCATCAAAATTTAATTTCATATCTACTGTATTATTTTTTATATCTTTTAACATTTCTTCAGTAATTTTAGCTAATTTAATTTCTGTATATCTCATTGCAGCAGGAGGATCATTATCTATAGACCCAAAATTTCCTTGTCCACTTATTAATTTATATCTTATATTCCATTTTTGAGTCATTCTTACTATGCTATCATATACTGATTTATCACCGTGTGGATGATATTTCCCTAACACTTCACCTACTATACGTGCAGACTTTTTATAATTTTTATTATTATATATACCCAATTTATACATAGCATATAAAATTCTTCTATGAACTGGTTTTAATCCATCTCTTACATCTGGTAATGCTCTAGATATAATAACAGACATAGCATAATCTATATATGAAGATTTTATTTCATCATTAATATTTATTTTTTTAATATATGGTTTCATATACTTATTTTTTATAATATAAATAATTCATTTTTTTAATACTTTTTATAATTAACTTTTCGTTTATTTCATTATTAAATGAAGCTGATCCTATATTATTTAATAAAACTAAATATATTTTATTATTATAATTTTTTTTATCGTTTCTTATTATTTTTAAAATATATTTAAAATATTTTTTTTTTATTATTCTAATTTTAAATAAACTTAATATTACTTTACAAATATTTTTATAGTTTTTATCACTTAAATTATTAACTTTTTTAGATATCCAAGACTCACATATCATACCTAATGAAATTGCTTCTCCATGTGGTATTATTTTGTTTTTTAATAAAAATAAACTTTCTATAGCATGTCCTATAGTATGCCCAAAATTTAAAATTTTTCTTACCCCCAAACTTTCTTTAGGATCTTTATTAACTATTTTATTTTTTATTTTTACCGCTATATATATTAATTTTACCCAATTTACTTTTCCATCAAAATTAATTTTTTTAATATAATCCCAATATTTTTTATTATATATTAATCCATATTTTAAAATTTCTCCTAAAGCTGAAGATATTTCTTTTTTAGGCAAACTATTTAAAAATTTATAATTTATTATAGTATGTATAGGATTATTTATTACCCCAACTTCATTTTTATATTTATAGAAATTTATACCATTTTTCCCTCCAATAGATGCATCTACCATACCTAATAAAGTTGTAGGAACATTTATAAAATTTATTCCTCTTTTAAACAAACTAGCTATAAACCCTCCTAAATCTGTAATAACTCCTCCTCCAAAATTAATTAATATACTTTTTTTATCTATATTTTTCTTTATAAAAATTTTCCATACTTTTATACAAGTTTTTAAATTTTTATATTTTTCTCCCGATAATATTTTTATTATTATTGTTTTTTTTGTATTTAATATAG
The DNA here is from genome assembly GCA_029851325.1 of Candidatus Shikimatogenerans bostrichidophilus. Lineage (GTDB taxonomy): Bacteria > Bacteroidota > Bacteroidia > Flavobacteriales > Blattabacteriaceae > Shikimatogenerans > Shikimatogenerans bostrichidophilus_F. The sequence goes on along the minus strand of CP099830.1, from coordinate 176,634 downwards.
GAACATCTTTATAAAGTAAATTTAAACATTTTTTTTCAATATTATTATCTAATAAAATTATTAATTTAGAAAATTTATTTTTTTTTAAAAAAAAATATAATTCTTTTAAAGAATCACTAATAATAATATTATTTATTTTTTTTTCCATTCCCTTTATACTTATAAATTAATTTTTTATTTAATAATTCTAAAATGGATAAATTACTAGGACAAGGTAATTCATTAATTTTTTTTATTTTATTTTTTAAATATATATATATTTTATTTTTTTTTTCCTTTTTTAAGGAAAAACATTGTAAATTTATTTTTTTTAAAAATAAATTAATATCACAATAAATTTTATTAGCTCTTTTTGATAATATATTAATTATTTTATAAATATTTGTTTTAGAAACTTTTTCTAATTTATTTATATTAAACATTAAATTCATGTTTTTATTTTTTTTTATTTTCATAAATAAAAAATTTATGTAAATATAATTTTATTAAAAATTTTTTTTATTTCTTGATATTCTAAAATTTCATTTATATTATTAATTGGATATTTTACATAAAATTTACATAAATTCATAGAATCTAAAAGAAATTTTATTCCTGAAATTGTATATATTTTTTTATATAAAATATTTATAAATTTTATAAATCTATAGTAATTTTTATCATATATAAATAATTTATTGTTATTTATATTTAAAATTATATTATTATAAATATAATTAAATAATAACAAAAATAACGGGGATATTATACCATAAGGTTTAAAATTAATAAATTTATAAAAAAATAAATCATTATAAATTATAATAGATAAACTATTTATTAAAGTATAATTTTTAAATCTATAATCTGTTTTATTGATAATCCCTATAAAATTTTTATTTGAATTTTTTATTTCTAAAAGAATATTTTCATCTATATACTTTTTATTATTTAAATAAAGGTAAAAAGATAAATATCGATAATTTTTAAATAAATTATTATAATTTGTTATAATATCTTTTTTATATTTATTATCTATATTTGGATAATCTAACATAATTAAATTTATATTTTTATAATATTTTAAATCTATTATATTAATTAAATCTTTATAATTATATATATTGTTAATTTTTATAATAATTTTAATTTTACTTTTATTATTATTTATAATACAATTTATTATATCTATGTATTCATTAACAGTAAAAGAATAATATTCTGAAATTTTATCAAATAAAATTATACTATCTATATTTTCTAAATTTATTATATATAAAATCAATTTTTCTAAAGATAAATAATCTATGTTTAAATCTTTATCAAATGGTGTTATTAATGGTATATAAATTTTAATTTTTTTCATTATATATATAAGTTTAATTTTTTTTATTAAATTTATAATTATTAATTATAAAAAAAAGGAAAATGACTTATAGAACAAAATTTGATTTATTAACAACTATTAGTAGTTTTGTGAAACTTGAAAAATGTGGTAATAATTATAGAGGTTTTAGTCCTTTTAAAAAAGAAAGATTTCCTTCTTTAATGGTTTGCCCTAAAAAAAATATATGGAAAGATTTTAGTAGTGGGAAAAGTGGAAACGTAATAAATTTTGTAATGTATTATTTAAATTTAAATTATATAGAAACTATAAAATATTTAAAAAATAAATATAATAAAAATCAATTTATAAATTATACACCAAACCCAATAGTAGAAAAAAGGAAAAAAAAAATTTTTTATCTATATAAAATATTAAAAATTTTTAATAAATATTATAAAAATTTATTAAATAAAAATAAAGTAGCTTTACAGTTTTTAAAAAACAGAGGCATAAAAAAGAAAATAATTAAAATTTTTTCTTTAGGATATTCTCCAAATTTTTACCCATTAGATTTTTTAACTCATAAAAAAATTTATTATAATAATTTTATTTTAAAAAATATTGGATTATTTACTAAAATAAAAAAAAATTTTTTTTATTTATTTAAAAATAGAATTATGTTTCCTATAAAAAATTTAGAAGGTAATATAATAGGATTTGGAGGTAGAACCTTAAATACTTATTTTAAAAATAAATATATAAATTCACCAAATAATTTAATATATAATAAAAGTGAAAATTTATATGGTTTATATGAAGCTAAAACATATATTTTAAAAAAAAAACTATGTTATATTGTAGAAGGATATATGGATTTATTATCATTATATCAAAATAAAATTAAAAATGTTATATCTCCTTTAGGGACATATATTAATAAAATACAGATAAATTTAATAAAAAAATACACAAATAATGTCATTCTATTATTTGATGGGGATGATACTGGAATTAATGCAGCTATTAAAAATATAAATATATTCCTTCAAAACAATGTAAATATAAGATATTTTTTATTTCCTAAAAACAAAGATCCAAATACTTTTATACTATCTAAAAAAAAATTTAATATAAATTTTAATTTATATTTTAAAAAAAAAAGCGTAACCTTTATAAAGTTACAACAAAAAAAATTTAAAAAATTATTAAATAATGGAAATCCATATAAAAAATATACTTTTATAAAAAAAATTTTAAATAATATACAAAATATTGAAAATGGATTAATTAAAGAATTTTATATCCAAGAACTAATTAAAGAATTTAATATAAAAAAAAGTAATATATATGAAGAAATATTAAAAGAAAAAAATAATGTAGATAATAATAAAATTAAAAAAAACACAAAAAATATTAAAAAAAAAAATATTATAAATATTAATTTTTTAATTAAAAAGAATAAAGAATTATTAATTATTTTTATTAAAAAATTTAAACATTTTATTAACTATATTTTTATACTTAAAAAAAAAAAAAAAAAAAAATAATTAACATAAAAAAAATTTTTAATTATGTTTTAAAAGCCTTAAATAAATATAAGATACTGTTTTTAACAGAAAAAGATTATTTATTATTAGATACTATAAAAAAAAAGTTAAAAGAAAAAACTATTTATAAAGAAATTAATTATAAAAAAAAATTAAAAAATATTTCTAATAAAAAAATATTTAGAGATATTAATGAAATAATATTAAAATATAAATATTATTTATATTGATTAATATAAACAAAAGTAAAATAACAATTTATATTAAAAAAGAATATCTTTTAATAAAATATAAAAAAGAAACATATAAAATTTTTATAATACTTATGAATATTAAAAATTAAATATAAAATATGAAAATATTATTAAGTTGGATAAAAAAATTTATAAATTTTAATTTTAGTTATAAAAAAATTTATAATATTTTTAATTATTTAGGGATAGAAATAATATCTATTAAAAAAGTCTATCCAATAAAATATATAAATAATTATAAAAAAATTAAAAAGTATAATATTTTACATATTTATAAAAGTAAAAGAAAGTATTTCTTTTTAATAAAAAAAAATAAAAATAAAAAATTTATTTATAATAATTTTTATCTTAAAAAAAATACTAAAATATTAATTGAAAAAAAAAATGGGAAATATAATATAGTAGGTAGTAGTTATAGTATAGACTATATAATAAATTCTAAATTTACTCCTAATATTAATTATTTATCTTATTATATTAATTTATTTAAAAATATAATATTTTATCTTAGGTATAAAGGATATATAATAAAATTATATAAATTTAAAAAAAAAAAAGAAATAAATAATATCAATAAATACAATTTTAAAATTCCAATATTATATAACAAAAAAAGAATTTGTTTTTTTAAAGCTTTTTATATTAAAAATACTATAAAAAAATCTAGTTATAAAGAAATTAATAAAATTATTTTATCTAATGATTTAGATATAAAAAATTATATAAATAATGCAATTAACATTATTATGAAAGAAACTGGTGTACCTATACAAATATTTAATATAGATAAAATAAATAATTTAATTATAAAAGAAAATAAAGAAAATAGAAATTTCTATTTTAAAAAAGAAAAATTTATAAAATTAAAAAAAACACACAAAGATATTTTAATATATAATAATTTGTCTCCTATTAGTTTATATGGAATAATAAATAAATATAATTATAATATTAATAATGCTAAAAACTATTTATTATTAATAACAATATATAACAGATATGACGTTTTAAAATGTTCTTATATAAATAAAATAAATACATTTTCGTCTAATCTTTATAAAAACAAAATTAATATATATAATTTAAAATATGTTATTAATAAACTTAAATATTTATTTAAAAATAATATTAAAGAAATATATACTTTTAATAATATTAAAGAAAAAAATAAATTAATTACATTAAAATATAATTATATTTATGAATTTATTGGTATAAAAATTAAGAAAAATTATATATTAAAAATATTAAAAAGTTTAAATTATAAATTAATAAAAAAAAATAAATATTTAATAAAAATAAACACAAACAATAATATTTATATAAAAGACAAGATTGACATTCTTAATGAGATAATAAAGATTTTAAATATAAACAAGATAAATAATTATAAAAACAATATCCCATTATTATTTAAAAAAAATAATACATATTATTATAAAATTGAACAAACTATAATTAATTTTTTAATAAATTATGGGATGTATGAAGTTATAAATACACCTTTTATTTATTTAAAAAAAATAAATTTTAATAAAAAAAGAAATATTAGAATAAAACATAATTTCTATTTAAGAAATAAATTGGACGATTCCCTTATTAATAACATATTGTATAATATTAATAGAAAAAAATATTCTTTAAAGTTTTTTGAAATTAGTAATTGTTATTTTATTAATAAAAAAAATAAAATTAAAGGAAAAAAATATTTAGTTATTTCAATTACAAAAAAAAACACAATAAATTATATCAATGATCTATATAAACTTTATAATATTATAATTTTAATTTTAGAAAAAATAGGTATAAAACACTATAAAAAAAAAATTTTTATTAATAACAAAAAAAATATAGAAATTATTATTTTTTATAAAAAAAAAAAAATTATAAGAATAAATAAAATAAAAATTTTAAAAATAAATCAATTTATTTTTACTTCTAGAATTAATATAAAAACAATTATAAAAATATTAAGAAAAAAAAAAAGAATTAAATATAAAAAATATAGTAAATATCAATATATAAATAAAGACCTTACTTTTATAGTAAATAAAGATATATACTATGATAATTTTTATAAATTATCAAAAAAAAAATTAAAAAACAAATTAATTAAATTAAAATTGTTTGATATTTATAATAAAAATTTACCTATTAATAAAAAATCTTATACTTTTAGATTTATAATTAAAAACAAAGTTGGTATTAGTAAAAAAACTATAAATAATTTATTAAGAAATTTAATAAATATTTTTTATAAAAAATTAGGAGCGAAATTAAAAGAAATTAATTAATAAATTAATAAATAAATATATATATTTTTTTATATAAACAATTTTTTTTTATTATAAACTTACAAAAACAATCTCCTAATTCTATAAAATTAGAAGAAGCAGTATTAGGATCTATAATTATAAATAAAAAAAGTTTAGAACAAGTTATAGATATTTTAAAACCAGAATTTTTTTATAGAAAAAAAAATAAAATTCTTTTTAAATATATTAAAAAGTTGTTCTATGAATATAATAAGATTGACTTTTTAACTTTAATATCTGAATTAAAAAAAGATAATGTATTAAATGTTATAGGAGGTGAAATATATATATCATATATAATAAATAATAATACCAATTTTAATAAAATTGAAAAATATGTTAAAATATTAATAGAAAAATTTATTTTAAGAAAATTAATTAAATTATCCATTACAATTATTAATAGAATATATAAGGAAAATATTAATACATTAGATTTATTGAATTATATACAAATAAATATTGACGATATATATATTAAATATATAAAAAATAATTTAAGATCAATTAAACATTTAATACCTAAAACTATAAAAAAGATAAATAATAAAAGTCTTTTATATATTCCTACAGGATTTAATAAGTTAGATAATATAATATTAGGATTACAAAAATCAGATTTAATTATAATAGCATCTAGACCAGGTATGGGAAAGACTTCTTTTGCTTTATCTTTAATTATAAATATTATAAAAAAAAATATACCAATAGGATTATTTTCTTTAGAAATGTCTTATTATCAAATTATTTCTAGATTAATAACTTTGGAAACAAAAATAAGTTATGAAAAATTAAATACAAGAAATTTAAACCAAAAAGATTTAAAAATATTTAAAAAAAAAATAAAAACTATAAAAAGATATCCTTTATATATTGACGACTCTCCATATTTATCATTAATAGATTTAAAAAATAAATGTAGAAAATTAATTTACAAACATAATGTTAAACTTATTATAATAGACTACTTACAATTAATAAATGTTAACGATATAAAAATTAAAAATAGAGAACAAGAAATTTCTACTATATCTAGAAATATTAAATATATTGCTAAAGAATTTAAAATTCCTATAATTGCTATATCTCAACTATCTAGAGCTGTAGAAATTAGAGGTGGATATAAAAGACCTATGTTGTCTGATTTAAGAGAGTCTGGAGCTATAGAACAAGATGCAGATATAGTATTATTATTATATAGACCAGATTATTACGGTTTTAAATATTGGGACAATGATTATACTACATTATGTGAAGGACAAGCAGAAGTTATTATAGCTAAGCATAGAAATGGGAAATTAGGTAATATAAAATTAAAATTTATAAAAACACAAGCTAAATTTAAAAACTTATAATATTTTTTTTATATTATTTATAATTTCTAATTTAGTAAAAGGGCTCCCTGTCATTTTATTTATATTATATATTTTTATATTTATTTGACAATAACTTTTTATAATATAAAATAGTTGTTTATTATTTAATTCAAATATTATAATTTTACTATATTTTTTACTAGTTTTTTCTATTACATTAGATGGTAATGGATATAAACATATTAAATGTAAATATCCTATTTTATATTTTTTTTTAATTAAAAAACTAATTGATTCTTTAATTATTTCATAAGTAGAGCCCCAACTAATCACTAAAACATTACCAGTTTTATTTCCTATTAGTATATATGTAATATTTATATAATTTTTTAGTATTAAATTAATTTTATTTTGTCTTTTTTTTATAATTTTATAATGTTTATCTATATTTTTTACTAATCCTCCCAAACATTTAAATTTATTTGGGTTAATAACATATTTTTTTTCTATTTTTTTATTTTTTAATTTTTTATATTTTTTTTTATTCCATAAAGATAAATTATTAGCAATATAAATATCACTTAAAACTATTATAGGAGTCATTAATTTTAAAGATATTTTTATTATATTATATATTATATGTATAGTATTATTAATATTATTAATTGAAAAAACTGGTATAGGAGCTTCTCCATGTCTACCATATATAGCTTGCATTAAATCTGATTGTTCTAATTTAGTAGGAAATCCTGTAGAAGGACCAACTCTTTGTACATTAATTATTAATAATGGTATTTCTAATACTACAGCAAAACCTAAAGATTCTTGTAATAACGACATCCCTGGTCCTGATGTTGCTGTAATTCCTAATTTATTTTTATTTATAGATGCCCCAATAGAAGTACATATAGCACTTATCTCGTCTTCTGCATTAAATATTTTTAAATTTATATATTTTTTATTTTTTATTAAATATTTAGTTATAGTTATAGATGGAGTAATTGGATAATGACTATAAAATATTCCTATTTTATAATTTATACTACTACTAATTATTCCTAATACTATACCTAAATTACCATTTATAATTTTATAATTTTTAGCTAGTTTTTGTTTATTTTTTAAATTTAAATTATATCTATATTTTTTTTTGATACCTATTTGTATTCCTATTTTAAATAAATAATAATTTAATAAAAAAACATTTTTATTTTTAAATTTTTTTTTTAAAAATAATTTTGAATATTTTTTAGATAAATTAAAATAAACTACAAAAAATCCTATAAATAAAGAATTTTTAAATAAATTTATATTAGATAATTTTTTAATATWAWRSWWWATTWATATAATTAAAACTATTTAATATTATTATTTTTTTCCTTTTTACCTTTTTAAATAAAAATTTATCTTTTTTAAAAAAATTATAATTTTTTTTATCAAAATCTATAATTATTACTCCCTTCTTTTTTATAATATTTATATTTTTTTTTAATGATAAATAATTTGTAGAAAATAAAATACAATATTTAGTTTCTATATAAGAAATAATTTTTTTTTTAGAAAATTTTATTATAAATTCTGATATATCTGAAATTGTATGGGTTGGAGAAAATATTTCAGAAGGAATATCACTAAAAGTTTTTATATAATAATTGTTTTTATAAATTAAATAAGATAAATGATATCCCATATATTGTATTCCTTCTCCTGAATACCCAGATAATATTATACTAATATCCTTTTTCATATATATTTATTAAAAAAAATATATTTTTTTTTGAAAAAATTCCTATCTATTTTATTTAAAATTTCAATAATTTTATTTTTATTTATTTTTAATCTACTACGTATAACATTTTTTTTTAGTTTTATTTTTTTATTTATTTTAATAATTTTTTTATATAAAAAGACTAAATATTTATAATTTATTATCCTTTTTTTTATTATTGGATTTATTTTATTAATATTTAAATAAATATTTTCAATAGAATTATATTTTTTTAACAATTTACTTGCAGTTTTAATTCCTATATATGGAACTCCTGATAAATTATCACTTTTATCTCCTATAAAACTAATTAAATCTATATACTGTTCAGTATAATTTATATTATATTTACCTAATATATAATCAATCCCAATTATATTTTTTTTTTTAATTATAAAAGTTCTATTAGATATTAATTGATAATAATCTTTATCTTCTGTGTATATATAGTTAATATTGCCATATTTTTCACTATTATATATTAAACTACCTATAATATCATCGGCTTCTATATTATTTATAGAATAATATGGTATTTTAAATAATTTTAATAGATATTTAATTTTTAATAAATTTTTTTTTAAATTAAATTTTGGTTTTCTTCTATTAATTTTATAATTTATAAAATATTTTTTTTTATAATTATTTTTTAATTTACTATCAAAAACTACAATAATATATGTAGGTTTTTTTTTAATTAAGATATTTAATATAAAATTTATGAAACCTAAAATAATACATTTGTCTTTTAAATATTTTTTATAATAAAAATAATATTTATATATATATATAAAAGAATCTATTAAAAATAGTCTTTTATCATTTATTAATTTCATATATTATCTTATATTTATTATATATGAAATAATTTTAGACCTCGTAGCTCAAATGGATAGAGCATCTGACTACGGATCAGAAGGTTAAGGGTTCGAATCCTTTCGAGGTTATTTTATATTTAACTGTATTAAGTAAATTATACAGTTAAATATAAAAAATTATTATATTTTATTTTTTTACTTCTTCATAATCAGCTTCTTGTATATCTTCTTTATCATTATTTTTATTGTCTTCTTTATTATTAGTATTATTTTTAGGGTTATTATATAATTCTCTAGATATTTGTGCCCAAATATCATTTAATTCTTTAGTATATGTATCAATATCTATAATATTTTTTTTATTATAAGCAGATTTTAATTTTTTTAAAACTTTTTTTATTTTTTTTCTATTTTTTTCAGAAATTTTATCTTTATTTTCTAATAATTGTTTTTCAGTTTGAAAAATTAAAGAATCTGTCATATTTAATTTTTCTATTTCTTTTTTAATTTTATTATCTTTTATTTCATTTTCTACTGCTTCTCTTTTCATTTTTTCTATATCTTCTTGTGACAACCCAGAAGAAGGTTCAATTTTTATAGATTGTGATTTACCTGTTCCCTTATCCATAGCAGAAACATTTAAAATTCCATTTGCATCTATATCAAAAGTAACTTCTATTTGTGGAACCCCTCTAGGAGCTAGTGGAATATTTATTAAATCAAATCGACCTATTTCTTTATTATCTTCGAACATAGGTCTTTCTCCTTGTCCTACTCTTATTGTTACAGTTGATTGATTATCAACAGCTGTAGAAAAAATTTCAGATTTTTTAGAAGGAATAGTAGTGTTTGCTTCAATTAATTTAGTAAATACTCCTCCTAATGTTTCAATTCCTAAAGATAAAGGAGTAACATCTAATAATAGTACATCTTTTACATCCCCTACTAAAACACCTCCTTGAATAGCAGCCCCAATAGCTACTACTTCATCAGGATTTACTCCTTTAGAAGGTTTTTTATTGAAATATTTTTCAACTTCTTCTTGTATTTTAGGAATTCTTGTAGAACCACCTACTAATATAACTTCATCTATATCACTTAACTTTAATTTTGCATCTTTTAATGCCTTTTTACAAGGTAAAATAGTTCTTTTAATTAAGTCATATGATAATTTTTCAAATTTAGATTTAGTAAGTGTTTTTATTAAATGTTTAGGTCCACTACTACTAGCAGTTATATATGGTAAATTTATTTCTGTTTGTGGACTTGAAGATAATTCTATTTTAGCTTTCTCAGCTGCTTCTTTTAATCTTTGATGTGCTATAGGATCTTTTTTTAAATCTATTTTTTCTTTTTTATAAAAATCTTCATATAACCAATTTATGATAACTTGATCAAAATCATCTCCTCCTAAATATGTATCTCCATTTGTAGATAATACTTCAAAAACTCCATCTCCTAATTCTAAAATAGATATGTCAAAAGTACCACCTCCTAAATCAAATACTGCAATTTTTTTATTTTTATTTGTTTTATCTAATCCATAAGCTAATGATGCAGATGTAGGTTCATTAATGATTCTTTCAACTTTTAATCCTGCAATTTCTCCTGCTTCTTTAGTTGCTTGTCTTTGTGCATCATTAAAATATGCTGGAACAGTAATTACGGCCTTTTTAATTTTATACCCTAAGTATTGTTCTGCATCTTTTTTTAATTTTTGTAATATAATTGCAGAAATTTCTTGTGGAGTATATAATTTATCTTCTATTTCTACACATGGTGTATTATTTTTTCCTTTTTTTATTATATAAGGAAAATTTTTAATTTCATTTACAACTTCATTATATTTTCTTCCTATAAATCTTTTTATAGAATATATAGTTTTTTTAGGATTAGTAACAGCTTGTCTTTTTGCTGGATCTCCTATTTTTTTTATATTATTTTCAGTAAAAGCTACTATAGATGGAGTAGTTCTTTTACCTTCAGAATTAGGTATTACTATTGGATCTTTCCCTTCCATAACAGCTACACAAGAATTTGTAGTACCTAAATCAATACCTATAATTTTATTATTCATATTTTTAATTTAATTATTTAATAATATTATTTATTATATATTAATAAATTATAAAAAAAATTATATAAAATGATATATTTAAGTTTAAAAACAAAATTTTTTATAAAAAAAAAACCAAAAAATTATTTAATAAATGCTAAAAACCAAATATTAGGTCGATTGTGTTCTAAAACTATTAAATATTTAATAGGAAAACATTCACCTACATATACTCCTAATTATAATTATCTTAATAATATAATAATAATAAATGCTAATAAAATAAAATTTAATAAAAAAAAAATTAAAAAAAAAATTTATTATAAATATACAGGATATATAGGTAATAAAAAGAAATATTCAATGTCTTATTTATTAAAAAAAAATCCATGTTTATTAATAAAACTATCTTTATATAGAATGTTACCTAAAAATATATTAGGAGAACATGCAAAAAAAAATATATATATTTATAAAGATAATAAATATAATAAAATGAATTTAATAAAAAAAATTAAAATATAGCTTATGAATAAATATTATCATACAATAGGCAGACGAAAAAGTTCTATTGCTAGAATTTATATTAAAGAAAACAAACATTTAAACGGACAAAATAATATTAAAATAAATAATAAAACTATAACAAAATATTTTATAAGTAATAAATATTTAAAAAATAGAATATATTTACCATTATTAATTACTAATAATTTAAATAAAAATTTAGATATTAATATAAAAGTAAGAGGAGGGGGATATAAAGGACAACTAGAATCAATAATTTTAGGTATTTCTAGAGCTTTATGTATAATAAATAAAGATAATTTAAATATTTTAAAAAAAAATAAATTATTAACTAGAGATTCTAGAAAAGTAGAAAGAAAAAAATTTGGTAGAAAAAAATCTAGAAAAAAATTTCAATTTTCAAAACGTTAATTTTTATGTTAAATAAAAATAAAAAATATAAAAAAATATTAAAAAAATTATATAAAAATAAAATAGTAGTAGGGCATAATAATTCAAGTAGACATCCTAAAATGGCTAAATTCATTTTGTTTAACAATAAACAATTTGACATTATAAATCCTTTTAAAATTTTAAAATATAAAAGAAGAGCTCAAAAATTTTTAAAAGAATGTGCTTCTATTGGAGGAATGATATTATATGTAGGTACTAAAAAACAAATACAACTTTTAATAGAAAAATATGCCAAAAAGGTAAGAATGCCTTATATTAATTATAAATGGCCTGCTGGATTGTTAACAAATATAAAGAATACTAGACTATCTATTAAGAAAAAAAAATTATTAAAAACGCAGAAAAAAACTATTTATAAATATTTATCTAAAAAAGAAAAGTTATTTATGAATAGAAAATATAATAAAATAAATAAAAAATTTGGTACTATTTTTAATATGAATAGATTGCCTATGGCTATAATAATAGTAGATGTAAAAAAAGAGCATATAGCAGTAAAAGAAGCATTTAAAAGATCTATTTATACTATAGGTATAGTAGATACAGATTCTAATCCTAATAATATAGATTATCCAATTCCTGCAAACGACGATTTATCAACATCTATAAATTTTATTTTAAAAGGATTAACTAAATCTATAATTAAAGGATTAAAAAAAAGAAAACTTAATTTAAAGAAAAATGAAGAAAAAAATATTAAAAAAAATATTAAAACTTAGATCTTTTACGAAATTTAGTCTTATTTACTGTAAAAATGCTTTAAAAAGAAATAACTGGGATATAAATAAAGCAATAGAATATTTAAGAGAAAAATCAAATAACATTAAAATAAACGATAATAATTTAAAATATGGCCTAGTATATTCTAAAATAAATAAAAGCAAGAATTTAGGGCATATTATACAGCTAAATGTTAAATCAGAAGAGGCTTCAAATAATAAAATTTTATTTAAATTATTAAAAAAAATTTTAAAAATTTCAATTAATAATAATTGTAAAAATATTTCTCAAATTTTAAATAGTAAAATTAATAAAGACATAACTATAAAAAATGTATTATTAGATAAAAGTATAATGTTTAAAGATAAAATTATTATTAAAAATTTTTTTTCTATAAAAGCAGATTATATTTATAATTATAATCATTATAATTATAAATTATCTTCTTTAGTTGGTTATAATATAAAAAAAAAGAATAAGAAAATTAATAAAAAAATTATTAAATATATAAGTCTAGATCTTATAGGTAATGAATTATTAAATAAAGAAAATAAAATATATAATATTAATAAATATTATAATAATAAAAGGATAGATAAAAATTTTTTAGAAAGAATTAATATTAATTTAAAAAAATATTTATATTATTTAAATAATATAAATATAAATAATTATAATATAATAAAACTAGAATATTAGTGTTATTTTCTTGGTATCTTAGCTCAGTTGGTAGAGCAACGGACTGAAAATCCGTGTGTCCCCGGTTCAATTCCGGGAGATACCATATATAATTTTTTTTTTTATGAAAAAAAAAGACAAATTAAATAAAATAATAAATCATGCTAAATTATATGGTTTTATTTATAATTCTAGTGAAATATATAATGGAATAAAAGGTGTATATGACTATGGTCCTTATGGAGTGGAAATGAAAAATAATATAAAAGTATTCTGGTGGGAATATATGGTTAAATATAGAGACAATATAGTAGGAATAGATACTTCTATCTTAATGAATAAAAATGTATGGAAATCTTCTGGACATTATAAAAATTTTAATGAATTTTTTATAAAAAAAGATAATAAAATTTATGATTTAGAAAAATTTTTAATTTTAATATTAAATAAAATAAAACCCCGTTATAAAAAAAAAATAAAAAAAAAATTTATTAAATTATTAAAATTAAAAAAAGGGAAAGAGATAAAAAAAAAATTAAATAAAATTTTAAAAAAACATAAATTATTATTTAATAATTTAAAAATAAAAAAAATAAATTTAATGTTTAAAACAAAAATAAATTCTTTAAAACATAGAATTTACACATATTTAAGGCCAGAAACAGCTCAAGGAATTTTTATAAATTTAAAAAATGTTATAAATTCAACTAGAGTTAAAATACCTTTTGGAATTGCTCAAATAGGAAAATCTTTTAGAAATGAAATAATAACTAAAGAATTTATTTTTAGAACTAAAGAATTTGAACAAATGGAAATGCAATTTTTTATTTATCCTGGGGAAGAAAATTATTGGTATAAATATTGGTTAAAAAGTAGATTAATTTGGCATAAATTTTTTAAATTAGGGGTTGAATATTATAAAATTAAAAAACATAAAAAATTATCACATTATACAACTTATGCTACAGATATAGAATTTAAATATATAAAAAAGTTTAAAGAATTAGAAGGAATACACTTTAGAAAAAGTTTTGATTTAAAAAACCATCAAAACAATACTAATAAAAAATTAACTATTTATGATTTTAAAAATAAAAAAGAATATTTTCCTTATGTTATAGAAACTTCATTAGGTTTAGATAGAGTTTTTTATTCTATATTGTGTAAATCTATAGTTATAGAAAAAAAAAGAATTTTTTTAAAATTACCAAAATTCATAGCTCCTATTAAAGTTGCAATTTTTCCATTAATAAAAACAAATAATAGAATTGTAAATATTTCTAAAAAAATTTTTAATAATTTAAAATATAAATTTAATATAGTTTATGATGATAAATATTCAATAGGAAAAAGATATAGAATTCAAGATGCGATAGGGACTCCTTTTTGTGTAACTATAGATAAAACCAGTATATTAAATGAAACAGTTACTATAAGAAATAGAGATGATATGAAACAGATAAGATGTAAAATTGATTTATTATATAATTTTTTTAAAAAGGAATTTGATATATCTTTTTTTTTTAAAAAATATATTAAAAATGTATAAAAAAGCTATTGTTCTATTAAAAAACAATCAATATTTAGTATATCCTAAAAAATATATCTATGTAAATAAATTAAACTTAAATATAAATACTAAATTAAATATTAAAAAAATATTATTAATTGTTAATAAATTTAATAATGTTTTAATAGGTAATCCATATTTAAAACAATTTATAGTTAAAACTATAATAGTTAATCATTTAAAAAATAAAAAAATAATTATATTTAAAAAAAAAAAAAGAAAAGGATATAAAATTAAAAGGGGACATAGACAACAAATAACAAAATTAAAAATAATTTCAATTAAAAAAAATGGCACATAAAAAAGGGGTTGGTAGTACTAAAAATGGTAGAGATTCTATAGGAAAAAGATTGGGTATTAAAAAATATAATGGAAATTACATAAAACCTGGACAAATACTATTAAGACAAAGAGGGAATAAATATTATATTGGGGAAAATACATATATAAGTAGAGATTATACTATTCATTCTAAAATTTATGGAATTGTAAAATATATTAAAGGGAAAAAAAGAACTTATGTTTCAATAAGTCCAATTAATCCTAAAAAAAATAAAAAATAAATTTAATATGTTAAAGTTTATGACTGGTATACAAAGTAATGGAATACCTCATATAGGTAATATAATTAATATCATATTACCTACTATATCATATATAAATAATAATAATAACAAAAATATCTTTTTTTTTATTATGATTGCAGATTTGCATAGTTTAACTAATTATAGTTATCCAGTTATTTTAAAAAAAAATATATATATAAATGCAGCTGTTTGGTTATCTTTTAATATAAAATATAATTATAAAAATGTTTATTTTTATAGACAATCAGATATAAAAGAAATTAATGAATTATTTTGGTATTTAAATTGTTTTTATCCTTTTAATAGATTAAAATTATCACATTGTATAAAAAAAAATAATACAACAAATAAAACATATAATACTGGTATAATGAATTATCCTATATTAATGGCTTCAGATATATTATTATATGATATAGATAAAGTAATTATAGGTATAGATCAAAAACAACATATAGAAATTACTAGAAAAATAGCTAACATAATAAATAAAAAAATAAATAAAAATATATTTAATATCCCAAAATCTTTAATAATAAAAAAGAAAATTATACCTGGTATAGATGGGGTAAAAATGAGTAAATCATTAAATAATATTATTAATATATTTGAAAATAAAGATATTTTAGAAAAACAAGTAATGAGTATAAAAACAACTAATAAATCTATATATAATATTTCTTATAAAGAAATTAAAAATACTGTTTTATTAAAAATATATAAACTAATTACTAATAAAGACGAATATAAATATATTATAGAAAAAATAAAAAATTTTAATATAGGATTTTATAATATAAAAAAAAAATTGTTTAATTATATTTTATATAGATTCTCAAAAGAAAGAAAAAAATTTATTTATTATTTAAATAAAAAAAAATTAATAAAAAAAATTTTATTAAAAGGATTTGTAAAATCTAAAGTATATGCAAATAAAAAAATTAATTTTATAAAAAAAGAAATAGGTTTAAAAATTTGATAATTTAGTAATTATTTTATCATTAAGAATTTTTAAAAGATAATTATATAAAATAAATTTAAATTTTAATAAGAAATTATAAGTTATATTAATATTGTTATTTATTTTTATAAATTTTAATTTATTTGGTAAACATACAATATTATATAGAATTTTATATTTTTTTTTATAAAAAACTAAAGAATATATTAATAATTGTAAAATATTACTATATTCTTTTTCCGTAAACAAATAATCTATATTATCTTCATTATTATATATTAATACGTTTTTGTTATTAATGTACAAATAGGTTTTATAATCTATAATTCTATAACGATCATTTAATTTATCTATTCTATCTATTTTTACTTTTAATTTTATATAATCTTTGTCTTTTCTTAATGATAATTTTTTATATTTTTTATTTTCTAATGATATTATTTTTAAAGTATTTCCATTAAAAACTAATTTTTCATCATAATTTATAAATTTTAGAAGAATATTTTTAATAATATTATAAAAATAATTTAATTTTTGATTTCCTTTTATATTTTTATAATATTTATAATAAATCTTTTTAATTATGTTATTTTTTTTTACTTTTTTTTTAATTTCTTTTACATCATTTATTGTTAAATTTCTATTTATGTATTTTTTATATAAAAAAAATAAAATTTTATGTATTATTAACCCAAATTCTTGAGGATAATTATAATCATAAGATTTTAAATTTAAAATATATTTATAATAAAAATCTATAGGATTATTTATATAAAATTTTATAGAAGTATAAGAAAATCCTATTTTTTTTTTAAAAAAAGTTATTTTTTCATTAATATTTTTTTTTTCTTTATTATAAAAATCTAATTTTACTATATTGTTTATATAAAATTGTAAATTATAATTTAATATAGATAATTTTCTTTTTTTTATATTTTTATTAATAAAAAATGGGAGTAATATTTGTCTGTTTAAGATATTAAAGTTGTAATCATCTTTATGGTATATTATATAACTTATATTTGACATTTTTAACATTTTTTTTATTTTATAAGCATAATTTATTGATTTATTTGTATATAAATTTTTATTTTTTAAATTAAATTCATAATTTTTATTTAAAATAATTATTATATTATCTGAGAAATTTATAATTGATTCTTTTATAATAAATTCAACATTAGATACCTCTATAAAAGATTTTTTATTAAAATTATAATTATTATATATATATTTTTTAGATAAATAAAATTTAAATAATACATATAAATCCTTTATATCATTTAGATTTTTTTTATTTTCTTTTTTTATAAAATGTAAAACATCAATAATAAATGAATTTACTATATTTAAATATTTGTTTTCATAAATATTTAATTTATATATATTATATATATTTTTTATAATAGTTTTTAACAATAACAAAAAAAATTTAATTTTATTTAGTTTTATATTTAATAAATAAAAAAAAATATTATTATTTTTTTTTTTTATTTTTAAGTTAATATATCTATCGTAAGGATTTTTTTTTATTAAATAATTAATTATCTTTTTTTTATTTTTGTCACTTATTATTGAATTTATAAATTTATTATAAAAAAAATCTAATAAAAAATTATATAGAATCTTATTCTTATTATATTTTTTTATTTTAAACAAATTTTTTATAAAACTATGTATAATTAAGGAATTTATATCTATATCAAAATAATAGTTAATTTTATTTTTATATTGGTAAATATATTTAAAAAATAAATCAAAATTTTCTTTTTGTGTAAAAACTATAGTAGTTTTAATTTTTTTATAATAATTATTTGTAAATAAATTTCTTAATATAGTATATTTGTTTACATTACTAAATGTCTTTATTAAATAAATTTTATTATTTTTATTTTTATTAATTTTATTTTTATAATCTTTATTTTTATAATTATTATGTAAAATTTTTTCTTTTATTTTTTTTTCGGCTTTTCTATAATAATTATTTCCTATAAAATAAAATACTGTCTTTTTTTCCCTTTTTAAATATTTTTTTATATTTAAATATGCAATTTTTAAAGCTAAGCCATAATATACTTTTTTATATTTTAAAAGTTTTTTTCTTATATAAATATATAATTTATATATATATATCCTAGATTTTTTAATATAAGTCCTCCAATTTGATTTATGTATTTTAAAATAATCAATTGAAAATCTAGTAATCTTCTTTATATTCTTTAAATTTGAATCAATAATATTATAATAATCTAGTAAATAAATTAAATATTTAATTTTTTTTTTTTTTTTAAAAAAATTTTTTTTATATAAAATATTTATAAAAAAAATAAGATTATTAACAATTTTTAAATTTGAAATTTTTTCTATTAGTTTTTTTTTCGTTATAAAAATTTCCGGTATAATTCCATTATTATGGTAAGATATATATATCTTTTTAATTAAACTTATATAATATTTATTAGGTAAAATAATTAAAATTTTTTTTTTATTTTTTAAATATAATTTAATTATTTTTTTTATTTTATTAATCATAATTTAACTATACCCGAGAAGGGATTCGAACCCTTATTATTTACTGTATTTTGAATACAGCGCGTATACCATTTTCGCCACTCGGGTTGGGTTATAAATCTAAAAAAAAAATATTTTATATTAATTAATATATAATAATTATTTATTTTTTAGAAAAAAAATAAATTTTATATGATTTCATCTAAAAAAAAAAGTAATATTTTATTAAAAAAAATTAAATGGTGTTTAGGGTGTGGGAATTATTCTATTCTATATCAATTATCTAAAGTTTTAGAAAATTTTAAAAAGAATAAAATAATAATTGTTTCTGGAATTGGATGTTCTTCTAGACTTCCATATTTTATAAAGTTAAATAGTATTCATAGTATACATGGAAGAGCGTTTTCTATAGCTACTGGCATAATTTTATCTAACCCTAAATTAAACGTATGGGTTATTACTGGAGATGGAGATAGTTTCTCTATAGGTCTTAATCATTTATTACATACTATAAGAAGAAATATTAATATTAAAATATTAATTGTTAATAACGGGGTTTATGCTCTAACTAAAGGACAATATTCTAATACTAACTATAATCATAAATATTCATTTAATATTATTTCTTTAATGTTAAGCGCTGGGGCAACTTTTATTGCTAGAACTTTAGATAGTAATCCTATACATCTTAGAAAAATTTTAAAAGAAGCAACATATCATAAAGGGACTTCTTGTATAGAAATTTTTCAAAATTGTCCTATATTTAATAATATTAAAAAAAAAATTAATAATATCCTTTATTTAAAAAATAAATATCCTTTAGTTTATTCTAAAAAAAAAAAAATTATATTAATTAATAATATTCCTAAAATTATAAAAAATAAAAAAAACAAAAATTCTTGGATTCATAATGAAACTGATATATATAAATCTTATATTTTATCTAATTTTTTTTTTATTAATAAAAATTTACCAATACCTTTTGGTATATTTTTTAGAGTAAAATCAAAAATTAAAAAAAAAATAAAAAATAAAAAACAACAAGAAAAATTATCTATAATATTTAAGAAAAATTTTATAATTTAAAATAAATATTTGGGTATTTTTTTTTTACTTCAAATAAATTTCTTTTATTTAATTTTATGTTAAATAATTTTTCTTTATATATTATTTCTTTATTATATGTATTTTTATATACTATAAAAGTTATATTTTTATTTTTTCCTATATAATTTTTTTTATTTTCCTTTAAAAAAGTTTTTTTAATATTATCAATTATAATATTATATAAATTATAATAATAATTTTTATATATAATTACCTTAATTTTATTTGTATCTTTAATTAATTTTTTTAATACTTTTATATTTAAAATTTTATTATTAAAAACTTTAAAAACAAATATATTTTTTATATTATCTTTTAATAACTTTTTATATTTGTTAATATCATCCATATAAAAGGTTTTTATTATATTTCTATAATAACAATTATAATCCATTAACTTAATAAAAATTTTTTGGCTATACTTATAATAATTAATTATTAATCCTGACAATAAAATAGCCTTATTATGATTAATAAATGCACTAAACTTATATCTATTAATACTATATATGTTAAATAATCTATGTTCTATATTATATAGATTTTTTACCAAATTAATCCCTAAATATTGTATCTTCTCTTTGTTATATTGCATCCTATTATAATCGTTATTTTCTTTTTGTTTTGTTTCTTTATCTATATTAAAAAAAAATTTATATTTATTTTTAATTTCTAAATAATTAGAATTTTTAGTTTTTTTATATTTAGATATTTCTTTTATTAAATATTCTATTTTTGTTAAATTTTTATTGCCTATTTTTAGGAAATATTTATATAAAGATATCCCAAATATATTTAAACTACCAGTTATAATTAAAATTTTTATTAACCTTTTATTAATAATCCTTAAATTAACTCTATAAAGAAAATCTAAAATTGAAGTAAATTTTTTTTTAGATCTACAATCTAATATAGCTTGAGCAGATTTTTCTCCAATTCCTTTTATACCACATATACTATATCTTATAAATTTATTTTTTTCTATAAAAAAATCTTTTTCACTAATATTTATATCAGGAGATAAAAATTTCATACCCATTCTTTTTGCTTCGTTTAATAAATTTCTATGTTTTTCGCTATTTTGTAAATAATTATTTAAAATACTAGACCAAAACTCTTTGTCATAATGTCTCTTTAAATAAGCAGTTTTATAAGTAATATATGCATAACAAGTAGCATGAGATTTATTAAAAGCATATGAAGCAAAAGATTCCCAATCTCTCCATATTTTTTTTAATATTTTTAAATCATATCCTTTTTTTAATGAATTTTTAAAAAATTTAGCTTTTAAAGTAATTAAAGCCAGTCTATTTTTTTTAGCAATTGCTTCTCTTAAAAGATCTGCTTCATATTGATTAATCCCTGAAATTATTTTAGCCAATAATATTACTTGTTCTTGGAATATTGTTATTCCATATGTTTCTTTTAAACATTTTGCCATTATAGGTAAATCATATGTAACTTTTTCTTTACCATCTTTTCTTTTTATATAAATATATAAATATTGAATAGGACCTGGTCTATATAATGCATTTATAGCTACTAATTCTTTAAAATTTTTAGGCCTAAATTTTTTAGCTAATATCTTTATTCCCTTAGATTCATATTGAAATATACCTGTAGTTTGAGCTCTTTTAAATAAATTATATGTAGCTCTATCTTTTAAAGAAAAATTTAATTTTTTTTTACTTTCTTTTATTTTGTTAGTAGATTCTCTAATAACAGCTAATGTTCTAAGTCCTAATAAATCTATTTTTAATAAACCTAATTTTTCTATAGCTATAGAATCAAATTGTGTTAATAATACATTTTTATAAGTTGTATTATTAGTAAAAGTTATTAAAGGAACATAATTCTTTAATTTATCATTAGACATTATAATCCCACAAGCATGAACTCCTATATTTCTTATTAACCCTTCTAAATTTTTTGCTAATGTTAATATAAAACTATCTAAACTAATTTTAAAATTTAATATCCTTTTTATATTAGTAATTATATTATAATTTATAGGTTTTCTTATTAATTTATTTTGGAATTTATTCTTTAAAAGGTCTTTTAAACTATTATTTTTAATAACTAATTTAGATAAATAATTTACGTTTTTTAAAGGAAAATTAAATATTCTACCACAATCTCTTATAGCTGTTCTAGCTCCTATTTTTCCATAGGTTATGATATAACTTACTTTATCTGGACCATATTCTTTAATCAAAGAATTAATTAATTCTTTTCTTTTTTTATGATTTAAATCTAAATCGATATCTGGCATTTTTTTCCTATATATATTTAAAAACCTTTCAAATAATAAATTATATTTTATAGGATCTATTCTAGTAATATTTAAACTATAAGAAATTATAGATCCTGCAACTGACCCCCTACCTGGTCCTACATCTACTTTATTTTTTTTAGCTATTTCTATTATATTTTTTACTATTAGAAAATAATTAGTAAATTTTCTTAGCTTTATTAATTTTAATTCTTTTTTTATTCTTTTAACTATTTCTTTATTTAATCTTCCATATTTTTTTTTAGCTCCTTTATAAGTTATATATTTTAAATATATATAATTTAAATTTTTTTTTTTTTTATTTTTTTTTAAAAAGAATTTAGGAATATGAAATTTATTAGGTAAAAAATCTTTTTTAATAAATTTTATCTTTTTTATTTTATTAAATAAATTTTTCAAATTATAAAATCCTTCTTCATATTTTTTATATGTTTCTTTTATATTTAAATAATTTTTAAAATAAAAATTATTATTAGGCAATCTTTTTATATATTTTATTTTATTTTTATCTATTTCTTCTAAAATATTAATTTTATTCTTTATACAAAATAAAATATCATGATATATATGATCTTTTTTATTTAAATAATATACTTCACATTGATTAATATATAATATATCATGTTTTTTAGCAAAATATAATAAAATTTTATTTACTTTTTTCTCATAATCTAAATTGTTAATAAAAATTTCTATATAAATATTATTTTTAAAAATTTTTTTCCAATATAATAATATTTTTTCTGCTTTTTTTATATTATTTTTTATTATATAATATGATATTCTTGAATTTAAATTTCCAGTTAAAAAAATTAATCCATTTTTGTATTTTTTTATTGTCTTTCTATCTATATAATAAATATTGTTATTTTTATTTTTATCTACTTTAAAACAATTTTTTAAATTACTATATGTAGAAATTTTTATTAAATTATAATATCCTATTGTATTTTTAGCTACTAATACATAATTAAAAAAATTATTTTCTTTATCTTTTATATATATATTATATGCTATTATTCCCTTAATATTATATTTTTTTTTATTACTTTTATTTATCTCTTTTATAGTTCTTAAAAAATTAAAAGCCCCCATCAGATTATTATCACATATACCAACAGCTTTCATTTTATATTTTATAGCTTTATTAATTAAATTTTCTATTTTTATAGTAGAATTTAAAATGGTATAATGTGTCATATTATGTATATTAAAAAAAAATTTATTTTTTTTATTTTTTTTTTTTTTTAGTTTTTTACCTAATAAAGGTATATTTTTATAAAAATTCAATATATTTAATTTAAAATTTAATTTAAGTACTTTATAATATATTAATTTTAAAAAACATAATATAGTTATACATATATCTATGTAAGAATTATGTAAAATATATTTATATTTTATATTATATAATATATTATATAACTTATCTAAAGATATCCATTTATTATAATTAAAATTAAAAATTCTTTGAGTATCTATTATTTTTTTTTTTAATAATTCTTTTATACAGGGATATTTTTTATATCTAAAATATTCTGATATTAATATATTTATATCATAAGTTATATTATGTCCTATTACTAATTTAGAAGTCTTTAATACTAAAAAAAATTTTTTTAATATTTTTTTTAAATTTTTCCCATATTTTTTTAAAAAATTGTTATTAATACCATGTATTTTTATAGAATTAAATGATATTTTATATTTTTTTTTAGGTTTTACATATAAATTATTAAAATTAATTAATTTACCAAATTTATTGTAGTATTGCCAGGATATTTGTATTAATCTAGGCCAATTATATATATCTTTTTTTTTAAAACTATTATTTTTAGGTAATCCAGTAGTTTCTGTATCAAAAAACAAAAACATATTATATTTTTAATTTTTAATTATGTCTAGAGCGGGAATCGAACCCGCAAAATTCATTGAATTGAATTACAGGATTTTAAGTCCTGCGTGTTTACCTATTTCACCATCTAGACCTTAATATTATAATTTATAATAACCTAAAAAATATAAAAATAAATATTTATTATAATAAGCGATAGACGGGAATTGAACCCGTAACCTTAACCTTGGCAAAGTTATGTTCTTCCTTTTAAACTACTATCGCATATAAAAATTTATAATTTTTTTCTTTATTATATTTAAATATAAAAAAAATTTATTAAAAAGTATAAACAAATAATTTTTTTTATTAAAATTATTGAACATTTTTTTTGAATCTTTTATAATTGTATTAGGAATACCTGCTTTTTGAGCTATATATATTCCATAACTATTATTACTAATACCATATTTTAATTTCCTAACAAATATTATATTATTTATCTCCCTTTTTATAGAAAAATAATAATATTTAATTCCATTTCTATCGTCTAATAATTTTTTTAATTCATGATAATGTGTAGCAAATAATAGCTTAGGTTTTAATATACTATTGTTTATATATTTTATAATAGAATAAGATAAAGAAATCCCATCATATGTACTAGTTCCTCGTCCAATCTCATCCATAATAATTAAACTTTTAGAAGTAAAATTTTTTAAAATATTAGAAGTTTCATTCATCTCTATCATAAAAGTTGATTTTCCAACAGAAATATTATCTGAAGCTCCTATTCTACTAAAAATACTATCTATTATATTAATTTTAGCTTCTTTTGCAGGTACATAACTTCCAATCTGTGCCATTATAACAATTAAAGCTATTTGCCTCAATAAAGCCGATTTTCCTGCCATATTTGGTCCAGTTATTATTATAATTTGATTATTTTTATTGTCTAAACATATATCATTAGAAATATATTTTTTTTTAATAGTCCTTTCTATAACTGGATGTCTCCCTTTTATAATTTTAATTTTGTTTTTTTCATTATTAAATATTTTGGGTTTAACATAATTATTTATTTTAGCTGATAAATATAATGAAAACATAACATCAATTATAGCTATAAAACTAGAAATATTCTTTAAATAAATTATGTTCTTATCTAAATAATTTAAAAGCTTATTATAAATTTTTTTTTCTAATAAAAAAATTTTTTTTTTTAAAAAATATACAAAATATTCATATTCATTTAATATATTTGTAGTATATCTTATGTATATAGACAATTTTTGTTTTATTATCCAATTTTTTGGGATTTTTTTAATATCTTTTTTTTTTATTTCTATATAATATCCTATTAAATCATTTTTATTTAAATTAATATATGTAATATCTAATTTTTTTTTTATATAATATAAAAANGGTAAAAATATTATCTATATTTTTTATAGATATTAATAATTTATATAATTGATTAGGAAAAATTTTTCTATTTGATATTATAGATACTAATTTTTCTATATCATAAATGTTTTTTAAATTATATAATATAGAAGATTGTAAATTATTATTATTTTTATTCTTTTTAAAAAAAAAATTAATAATTCTTTGTCTAAGTATTATTAATTTTTCATTTTTTAAAGGGAAAATAATCCAATTGTTTAATAATCTATATCCCATAGAAGTAGAGGTTTTATCTAATATATCCAATAAAGATTTCCCATTTTTATTAAGAGATGAAACAATTTCTAAATTTTTTATAGTTGTTTCATCTAATAATAAAAAACAATTTCTATCTATAATTTTTATTTTTTTTACATGATTTAAATTTAAATTATAATTTTCTTTTATATAATAAATTAATAGTCCTGAACTTATTAGACTATATTTCATATTAGATAAAAGATAAGAATTATATTTTTTATTTGAAAAATGTTTTAATATTTTTTTATAAGCAAAACAAAAATTAAATAAATTATCATTCAACAAAGTTATTCTTAAATTATTTACATTCAATATTTTTTTTTTAAAAATAAATAATTTACTTTTGGGTATAAAAAATTCTTTAGGATTATAACTTATAATAAGATATTTTATATAATTTATTTCTCCTTCAGTTGTTAAAAATTCTCCTGTAGAAAAATCTAAAAATGAAATTCCTATATATTTATTGTTATTTTTAAAATATAACAAAGCAACAAACTTTGTAATATTTTTATTTTTATTAATATTCTCATATAAGGATATACCTGGTGATATTATATTAGAAACAGTTCTATTTATTAAATCATTTTCTCCTTTTTTGCCATATTCTTCTTGATCACATATAGCTATTTTATGACCATATTTTATTAATTTATTTATATATATAATTAAAGAATTGCAAGGAAATCCTACTAAATAAATACTTTTTCTATTTCTTTTAGTTAATGTTAAATCTAATAATTTAGAACATAATATTGCATCATATCCAAATATTTCATAAAAATCTCCTACTTGAAAAAACAATATACAATCTGGATATCTATATTTTAAATTATAATATTGTTTTATTAATGGGGTTTCTTTATACATAAAATATATAATTTATAATTATTATATTATAATAATAATTAGTATTTTAAAACATGATAAATTCTTATTTAATAATATTAGGATATAATTCATCTTTACCTATTTATAATCATCATCCAACATCTCAAATTTTATATATGAGAGAAAATTATTTTTTAATTGATTGCGGAGAAGGGACACAAAGTCAATTAATAAAAACTAAAATAAAAATAAATAAAATAAATAATATTTTTATATCACATTTACATGGTGATCATTATTATGGTTTAATTGGTATATTATCTACTTATCAATTATTAAGACGTAAAAATATTTTAACTATTTATTCTCCTAAAGGATTAAAAGAAATTATTAAAGTCCATTTAAAATGGTCCTCTACTAAAATTTGTTATCCTTTAAAATTTGTAATATTATCTTCTAGAAAAAAAGAAAAGATTTTTGAAAATAAAAATGTAAAAATATATACTATTCCTTTAGAACATAAAATTTATACTAATGGATTTTTATTTAAAGAAAAAAAAAAATTAAAAAATTTAAATATTGACAATGTAAAAAAAATAAAAGAAATAAATATTAATGACTATATAAATATAAAAAAAGGTAATAATTTTGTAAAAAAAGATGGTACTATTATTCCTAATAAATTTTTAACATTTAAATCACAAAAACCTTTATCATATGCTTTCTGCTCTGATACTAAATATTCTCCTAAAATTATTAAATTTTTAAAAAATGTTGATTTGTTATATCATGAATCTACATATTTACAAAAATTTAAAAAATTAGCATATAATAGAGGTCATTCTACTGCTATAGACGCGGCAAATATAGCTAAATTATCAAAAGTAAAAAAATTAATATTAGGTCATTTTTCTAATAGATTTCCTTATATTAAACTATTCGAATATGAAGCAAAAACTACATTTAAAAATAGTATAATTCCTAAAACATTAAAACCTTATAAAATCTAACTTTTTAATATTCTTTTTAAAAATAAACCAGTTTTACATTCTGTACTAAAATATGATATTACTTTTCTATTTAATTTATTATTCTTTTTTTTTAATAAATAAATAAATTTAGAGTAAGATATTTTACTAAATTTTCTAACATAAGCATTTATTCTTAAAATCCATAATCTTCTATAATCTCTTTTTTTCCTTTTTCTACCTATATAAGCGTTTAATAAAGATTTCTCTAAAGTATTTTTAGCTATAGTATAGCTTCTTCTTTTTGCACCATAACATCCTTTTACATGTTTTAATATTTTTTTTCTTCTTTTTTTTGAAGCAACTATATTTTTAGATCTAGGCATATTATTATTTTATTTTAATTAAATTAAATTTTATTAATTTAGATAATCTTTTTTTTCTATTTTTTGATTTTTTTATTAAATTATGATTTTTAAAAGCATGCTTTCTTTTAATTTTATTATTACCAATTAATTTAAATCTTTTTTTATAACTTTTTTTTATTTTATATTTTTTTTTCATTATACCTTTTTATTTGGTGAAATAATCATATACATTTTATTATTATCCATATAAGGATATTTTTCGATTATACCATATTTTTTTAATAAATTTGAACAATTCATTAAAACCTCTTTTCCTTTCCCTTTATATATTATCGATCTTCCTTTAAAAAATACATAAAATTTAACTTTATACTTTTTTAACAAAAATTTTTTAGCTTGTTTTATTTTATAATATGTATCATGTTCACTTATTTGGGGGCTTAATCTTATAATTTTTATAGATTTTTTTTTTATATTTTTTTTATATTTTTTATTTATTTCATATATATATTTATTAAAATTTAAAAGTTTAACTATTGGTGGAAAATTATTATCATTTATAACTACTAAATCTAATTTTATATTAGATTCTTTAATTAATTCTAACAAATTATTAATTTTATATACTTTATTTTCCAGAATACTACTACCTACTAATTTAACTAATTTATATTTTATATTATTATTTATTTTAAATTTAGATATTCTTTTATCTAAGAAAATTTTTTTTTTTATATTATTTTATTTTTTTTTACTAATTATTACTAATATATTCTAAAATATAATTAAAAGCATCTTTTATTCTTAAACTTTTATTTTTTTTATTTTTTATTCTTAAAAAAATTTTATTTTCAACCTTTTCTTTTTCTCCTACTATCAACATTATAGGTATATGAATTTTTTCAAATTTTTTTATTTTTATATTTAAATTTTTATAAGAATTATCTATTATACATCTTACTTTTTTTTTTATTAAATAATTAAAAATAAATTTACAATATTTATAATGATTAATATATATAGGAATAATTACTATTTGAATTTTTAACAACCATAAAGGTAAATATCCTTTTTTATGTTCAATTAAAATTCCTATAAATCTCTCTATTGACCCTAAAAACGCTCT
This sequence comes from Candidatus Shikimatogenerans bostrichidophilus, assembly GCA_029851325.1. Lineage (GTDB taxonomy): Bacteria > Bacteroidota > Bacteroidia > Flavobacteriales > Blattabacteriaceae > Shikimatogenerans > Shikimatogenerans bostrichidophilus_F. Next base: position 147,012 of record CP099830.1, on the reverse strand, counting down.
ATGAATCATTATTGGACATATACATCTATTATGTTTATTAATATACATTAAATTAAACCTTTTTGGGGTATTATAATCTATTTGTATTGTACTTAATTGCCAATTTCTATTTAAAGAATCTTTTATAATAAAATCTATTTTTGGTCCATAAAATGCAGCCTCTCCATAACTAATTATATAATTAATTTTTTTTTTTTTTATTATTTTAATTAAAATCTTTTCTGATTTTATCCATGTTTTTTTCTCTCCAATATATTCATTATTAATATAATTTTTATCTCTTAAGGATAATCTAATATAATAATTTTTTAATTGAAATTTTTTATATATTATCAATATAATATTTATTATATTATCTATTTCTTTAACTACTTCTTTAATATTTTTACAATATATATGACCATCATCTTGTGTAAAAACTTTAGTTCTAAATAAACCATTTAATTCTCCACTTTTTTCATTACGAAAAACAGTACCAAATTCATAATATTTTATAGGAAATTCTTTATAAGATATATTATTATAAAATTTATAAATTAAACAATGATAAGGACAATTCATTGGATTAAGAAATATTTTTTTTTTATATTCTATTTTAAATATGTTTTTTATATATTTATCTAAATGTCCTGATAATTTATATAAACTATAGTTACCTATGTTAGGAGTAACCACTTCATTATATTTATTAATTATATTTATTTTTTTAATAAAATTTTTAATTTTATTATATATATATGTACCATATGGTAACCAAATAGGTAATCCTGTATTTAAATTTTTATAAAAAAAAAATAATTTTAATTTTTTTCCTATAATTTTATGATCATAAGGTATTTTTTTTTCCATTTACTAATTATTTTAAAAAATTAAAAAATAAAATTTTTTTAGTTTTTCTATTAATTAAATATAAATTATTATAAATAAAAAGTTTATTTAAACTACATAATATATTCTTATATTTATCTACTAAAAATAATATTTTATCTTTATAAAAAGATGAAATTTTATTTCTTTTAAAAATTTTATTAATTTTAACTTTTTTTTCATTATTATAAACATAATCACCTTTTTCCCAATTCTTTATATATATCGGTCTATTTATTTTATCATAATCAATATATATATATTTTTTTTTATAATATTTATTTTTATTTTTTTTTAAAAAAAAATATATTTTGTTTTTTTTATTTACATATATTATATTAGGAACATTTATTTTCTTATAAATTTTTATAATACTGTTTTTTGAAAAAAAAATTTTATTTTTTCCTTTTATAATTTTATATTTATTATCATTAGAATATATTTTTTTACCTACATTTAATAAAATTATCCTTTTTAAACTATTAATATTATAAAATTTATATTTTATAAACAATCTATATAATATATATTCATAATTTTTTATTTTTATTAATAAATCTATATATATAAATTTATATTTTATATTTAATATTTCTTTAAAAAAAAGAATTTCTTTTTTTATTTGTTTAATATACCTATTAATTATTTTATATTCAAAATTTAATTTTATTAAAGTATTATTTATATATGAATTAAAATTATTAAATTCTTTTTTTAATATAGGTATTATATTATTTCTAATTTGGTTTCTTAAATATATATTTGTAAAATTACTTTTATCATTGATCCAAGATATTTTATTTTTTAAAGCATATTTATATATTTGATTTTTGTCAATTTTAAATATTAAATAAGGTCTTATTATTTTTTTATTAAAAGGTTTTATCCCTTTTAATCCATATATACTACTACCTCTAAATAAATTTAAAAAAAAAGTTTCTATATTGTCATCAAAATGGTGAGCTGTAATTAAATAATTATAATTATATTTTTTTATTATTTTGTTAAACCAAGCATATCTTAATTTTCTAGCTCCCATTTGTATAGATTTTTTTCGTTTTTTTATATATTTTAAAGTATTAAATTTTTTAAAAAAAAAATTAATTTTTTTTTTAATACAAAATTTTAAAACCAATAAATAATTTTTATTATTATTAATTAAATTAAAATTACAAGTACATACACTTATATTATTATTTAATATTTTATTTAAAATATATAATATTACCATACTATCCACTCCTCCACTTACAGCTATTAAAAATTTTTTATTTATATATTTTTTACAAATAAAAAATGATTTAAAAATTTTATCCATTACATTTAATTATAAATTAAATTTTTTTTTTATATAATATGCAATTTTAAAAAAACTACTTTTTTTTATTTTTATAATATATTTAGATCGTTTATAAAAACTTATTCTTTTATTATAATGTCTATTTAATAATTTATATCTTCTTCTTCTATTCATTATATTTAAAATTGGTCTATTATTATTATCTTTCAATAATCTTTTATATAAAATTTTAAAACTTAATTTAATAAAAATAGTATTTACATAATTATTCATAAATGAAATATTATTAAAATAACAAGGAGTTCCTCCACCAACAGACAAAATATAAGATTTTTTATATGTTTCTTTTAAAAAAAAATTAAGAATTTTTTTTTCTATAAATCTAAATTTATATTCTCCATATTTTTTAAAAATTTGATTTGTATCTATTTTATAAATTTTATTAATTATAAAATCTAAATCAAAAAAAGTATTATTAGTTAGTAAGGATAATATGTACCCAATATATGATTTGCCACATCCCATATATCCTATTAATATTGTTTTCACACAAAAAAAATTTATATTTATTTTTTTTAAAATAAATATATATTTTTTATATTCCTATTATATATTATTATTAAATTTTGTATATTAATATATATGACTTGGTAGCTCAGCTGGTAGAGCATTACACTTTTAATGTAAGGGTCCTGGGTCCGAATCCCAGCCAGGTCATTTATTTTTTTTATTTTATGTTAAAAATTATTTTTATGAGTAATGGATATTTTGGTATCCCTACATTAAAAATTTTATTAAAAAAAAAAAATATAAAAATAAATTATATAATTACTTCAAAAAAAAATTTTATTAATAGTAAACCTAATTTAATAAAAAAAATATCTAAAAAATACAATATTAAAATTATAAATAGTGATAAAATAGAAAAAACTAAAAATATAATCAAAATTAATAATAGTAAACCTGATTTAATATTAATTATATCTTTTAAAATTATTTCAAAAAAAATATGGAGAATCCCTAGACTAGGGACTATTAATATCCATCCTTCCTTATTGCCAAATTATAAAGGACCTTGTCCTATTAATTGGGCTATTATAAACAATGAAAAATACACTGGATTAACTAGTTTTTTTATAAATGATAATATAGATGGAGGACCTATTATATTACAAAAAAAAATAAAAATTAATTCTAATATAGACTTTATTTCTTTATATAAACTTTTATCAATATATACAAAAAAATTTGTTTTAAAAACGATATTATATGTAATAAAAAAAAAAAGAAAAAAACTTAAAAATAATTTCTTAATTAAAAATTTAAAAAAAGCTCCTAAAATTAATAATTACTTTTCTAAAATTAGTTTTTATCAGATAAAAGAAAAAATTAACAAATTAATTTTGGGATTACCATCTAATAAACCTGCTTGGTGCTTTTTAAATATTTATAAAGATATATATATATTTAATATCTATAAAATTAATATAAATATTAATAAAAAAGATTATAAATATCTTAAACTTAATTATTATAAATCACATATAGGAGATTTTATATACTATAAAAAAAAAATATTCATAAAAATAAAAAACGATTTTATAGAATTATTAATTTGTCAATTAAATAATAGAAAAAAAATGAATATTTTAAATCTTTATAATGGTTTAAAATTTAAAAATTTTAAAAATATTTTCTTATTTTAAAATAGACTCGTAAGGATTCGAACCTTAACTGTCAGAATCAAAATCTGATGTGCTTACCATTACACCACGAGTCTAAATTTTTATATAAATAATATATGTATTAATATATATTATATATCAATAAAAAAGAATAAAATGGTTAAAATAAGATTGCAAAGACATGGAAAAAAACATTTCCCTATATATCATATAGTAGTAGCAGATTCAAGAAGTCCTAGAAATGGAAAAATACTACAAAAATTAGGATTATATAATCCAAATATACATGAAAAAGAAAAAAAAATTAAAATAGATAATAAAGAAAATATTATAAAATGGTTAAAAAAAGGAGCTAAACCTACAAAAACAATAAAAACAATATTAAAATTTATAAAAATTAAATTTTAAATATCTATATTTGCAAATTTTGCATTTTTTATAATAAATTCTTTTCTAGGTTTTACATTTTCTCCCATTAAAATATTAAATATTATTTTACTTTTATCGTTATTTTTTATATAAATTTTTTTTAATTTTCTTGTTTTAGGATTCATTGTAGTTGTCCATAATTGATCAGCATTCATTTCCCCTAATCCCTTATATCTTTGTATTTTAATCTTATTATTTTTATTATTTATATACTTATTTTTATCAACTTCTTTCCATATATATATTTTTTTGTTTTTATATTTTATCATATATAATGGAGGTTTTGCTACATAAATATATCCTTTTTCTATTAATTTTTTCATATATCTATAAAAAAAAGTTAAAATTAAAGAAGAAATATGTTTTCCATCTACATCAGCATCTGTCATAATTATTATTTTCTTATATTTTAATTTTTCTATATTTAATTCTATTTTTTTTTTTCTTTTTTCTAAATAAACTCCTAAAGCTAAAAAAATATTTTTTATCTCATCATTATTTAATATTTTACTAGCTATTGATTTTTCTACATTTAAGATTTTCCCCTTTAATGGTAATATAGCTTGATATTTTCTATCTCTACCTTGTTTAGCAGTACCTCCAGCTGAATCTCCTTCAACTAAAAATATTTCACATTTATTAGGAATATCATAACTACAATCAGATAATTTCCCTGGAATACCTCCTATTTTATTATATGTTTTTATATTTTTATTTAAAACAAATTCTTTTGCTCTAATTGCAGCATATCTAGACTTGTAAGACAATATTATTTTATCTAACAATTTTTTCCTATTATTTGGGTTTTCTTCTAAATAATTATTTATCTCAGTACTTATTACTTTCTCTATTAATCCAGTTAAATTTTTATTTACTAATTTAGTTTTAGTTTGTCCTTCAAATTCTGGATTGCTTAATTTAATAGTAATTATAGAAATTAACCCTTCTCTTATATCTTTACCTTTTATTTTATCTTTATTTATAAATTTATTTTTTTTATTAAAATATATATATATATATTTTTTAAATGATTTCGTCAAACCTCTTTTAAAACCTGTAATATGTGTCCCTCCATCTATTGTTTTTACATTGTTTACATATGATATAATAGTCTCTTTGATATTATTTTTATATCTTATAATTAATTCTATTTTAATATTTTTATAAGTCTTTTTTATTATAATATCTTTATTTATTATTAAATTATTTTTTCCTTCCTTATCTATATAATCTATATAATCTTTTAATCCATTTTTTGAAATAATCTTTTTTCTTATTTTTATCCTTTTATCATAAAAAAAAATTTTTAAACCTTTATTTAAAAATGATATTTCTTTTAATTTATTATATATAATATTATAATTATATTTTTTATAATTAAATATATTATCATCTATAGTATATTTTATTCTAGTACCAGTTTTTTTAGTTTTACCTAAAATTTTTAATTTAGTTAAAGCTTTACCTTTAGAATATATTTGTTTGTATATATAGTTATTTCTATATATAGTAACAATTAAAAGTTTTGACAATGCATTTACACAGGATAATCCTACTCCATGCAATCCACTAGAAATTTTATATGAAGATTTATCAAATTTACCTCCAGCTCCTATTTTAGTTAAAACTAATTCTAACGCAGTTTTTTTTATTTTTTTATGATAATCTATTGGAATCCCTCTTCCATTATCTTCTATAGTTATAGTATCATTTTTATTTATATATATAATTATTTTGTTACAATACCCTTCTAAATATTCATCTAACGAATTATCTAATAGTTCATATAATAAATGATGTAATCCATTTATATTTATATCTCCTATATACATTGAAGGTCTTTTCCGTATATGTTCAATACTTTCTAAATATTGTATATTTTTAGCAGTATAATTACTCATTTTATTTTTTTTTAATATAAATATTATAATATATTTTAATATATTAAATTTAAAAACTGAAAATAATGCCAGGAAATTCTTTTGGTAAAATTTTTAAATTAACTACTTTTGGAGAAAGTCATGGAAAAGCATTAGGAGGAATAATAGATGGATGTCCATCTAATATAGAAATTAATTATAAAAAAATTAAATATGAATTAAATAGAAGAAGAACAGGTCAATCTGAAATAGTCACTCCTAGAAAAGAAAAAGATAAATTTGAAATATTATCTGGGATATATAATAATATTACAACTGGAACCCCAATAGGTTTTATTATTTATAATAAAGATACTAAATCTAAAGATTATAGTAATATAAAAAATATTTTTAGACCTTCACATGCTGATTATACTTATTATAAGAAATATAAAATAAGAGATTACAGAGGCGGAGGTAGATCTTCTGCAAGAGAAACTGTATGCAGAGTTTTTGCAGGTAGTATAGCAAAACAAATTTTAAATAAAAAAAAAATAAATATATATGCTTATGTTAATTCTGTAGGTAATATTAGTCTAAATAAAAAATATTATGAAATTGATAAAAATATTATAGAAAATAATATAATAAGATGTCCAGATATAAAAATATCAAAAAAAATGATAGATTTAATAAAAATAAAAAAAGATAAAGGTGACACTATAGGGGGTACTATTGTATGTGTAATTGAAAATGTACCTGTAGGACTGGGAGAACCTATTTTTAATAAACTTCATGCAGAATTAGGAAAAGCAATGTTAACTATTAATGCTGTAAAAGGATTTGAATATGGTAGTGGATTTTTAGGAACAAAAATGTCTGGATCTGAACACAATGATGAATTTATTAAAGATTATAAAACAAAAACAAATTATTCAGGAGGAATACAAGGAGGTATATCTAATGGAATGGATATATATTTTAAAATAGCTTTTAAACCAGTATCTACTATAAAAATGAATCAATATTCTATAAATGATAAAAATAAAAAAGTTAAAATTACAATAAAAGGTAGACATGATCCATGTGTATTACCAAGAGCAGTTCCTATAGTAGAATCAATGGCTTCATTAGTTTTACTAGATTATTATTTAATAAATAAAATATATAAATAATTATTTCTAGTTAATTAAAATGAAATATTTAATATCTATATTAGGACCAACAGGTATAGGAAAAACAAAAATTTCTATTAATTTGGCTAATTTTTTTAAAACAGAAATAATTTCATGCGATTCTAGACAATTTTATAAAGAGCTTAAAATAGGAACTTCTATACCTAATTTTAATTATTTAAAAAAAGTTAAACATCATTTTATAGGACATATTAGTATATTTGAAGATTATAATGTTTATACATTTCAAAATGATGCTATAAATATTTTAAAAAAATTATTTAAAAGTTATAATATTGTTTTCATTGTAGGAGGATCTTTTTTATATGAAAAATCTGTAATAGAAGGAATTAATTATATACCTAATATTAATAAAAAATTATTATTTATATATAGAGAAAAATTATATAAAAAATCTTTAAATATTTTATTAAATAAAGTAAAAAAAAAAGATTATTTTTTTTTTAAAAAAATATTAAAAAAAAAAAAAGATAAAAGAAAAATAATAAGAGCCTTAGAAATAATTCATTTTACTAAAAAAAAAATATCATATTTTTATAAAAGAAAAAAAAAAAAAAAACCTTTTAATAAATATATTAGAATAGGAATTATAGATGATAGACAAAAAATTTATAATAATATTAATAATAAAGTTGACAAAATGATAAAAAAAGGTTTATTTTATGAAGTAAAAAAATTATATAAATATAGAAAATTAAATTCGTTAAATACTATAGGATATAAAGAATTTTTCCCTTTTTTAAAAAAAAAAGAATATGATTTAAATATTTGTATAAATAAAATTAAACAAAACACTAGAAATTATGCTAAAAGACAAATTATATGGTTAAGAAAAATAAAAAAAATAAAGTTTTTTAAACCTAATGAAATAAATAAAATAAAAAATTTTATTATAAATAAAATAAAATTATGGTAAAAGGTATAATAAACATTAATAAAAAAAAATTTTTTTTTATTAAAAATGAATTTTTTACTATAAATGAACTTATAAAAAAGATAAAAATAAAAAAAAAGATATATTAAAAATTTTATTAAATTTTTATTTTATTTTAAATAATTGATTAAAAGGGAAAAAATTAAATAAATTTATAAAAATTTAAATAATAAATTATATTTTTTTATTATAAATTAGGAAATATAGAGAGATATATAATCTCTCTCTAATATGATTTCCCAAAAACTACTCTTTGGTTAGATTTTTTTCCACTATATATACATTTTCCTATTTCTTTAAATTTCTTTTGTATGGGGATACATCTTATAGTAGCTCTAGTTTCTTTTTGTATTTTTAATTCAGTTTTTGTATTATTATCCCAATGTGATAGAATTAATCCACAATTAGTTGAAATTCTATTTTTAAATTCATTATAATTATCTATTTTATAAGTTTTTTTATTAATATTATTTTTCGCTATTTTATATAAATTTTTTTGTATTCTATTTAAAATATTTAAAATTTTTTTATTTAAATTTTTTTTTAAATATAAATATTTTTTTTTAAAAGTATCTCTTCTAGTTATTTCTATTATATTTTTATTTATTTCATTTTTACCAATAGTAATTCTAATAGGTACCCCCATATTCTCATATTTATAAAATTTATATCCTGGGGTTTTAGAAGTATTATCATATTTAACTTTAATTTTTTTTTTTTTCAAATTATTTTTTATAAATTTTATAAAATTAATAATTTTTTTTTTTTTTTTTATATTACTTATTATAGGTATAATAATTACTTGAATAGGGGCTATTTTGGGTGGTAAAAGCAATCCATGGTCATCATTATGTACCATAATTAAAGCACCAATTAATCTAGTAGATATCCCACAAGAAGTTCCATAAGGATATTTTTCTATATTATTCTTATTGATATATTTAACATTAAAAGCTTTAGAAAAAATTTTTGATAAAAAATGTATAGTAGCTAATTGTATAAATTTACCTTTATTTTTTGTTATCGTTTCAAAAGTATATGTAAATTTTGCACCAGAAAATTTTTCTTTATTAGTTTTATATCCAGAAATATAAGGTATAGATAAATAATATTTAATTAATTTTTTATATAATAATTTTATTTTATTGATTTCTAATAAAGCGTCTTTTTCATTAATATGCGCTGAATGTCCTTCTTGCCAAAAAAACTCAGAATTTCTTATTAACATTTTATTTCTCATTTCAATTCTTATAATATTACACCATTGATTTATTAATATAGGTAAATCCCTATAAGATTTTATCCATTTATTAAATGTATTCCAAATAATTGTTTCTGATGTCGGTCTTATAATTAAAACTTCATTTAATTTTGAATTTTTATCTATTATTAACTCATTATTTTTATTTACTATTAATTTAGTATGAGTTACTATAGCACATTCTTTAGAAAATGTTTTTATATATTTATTTTCTAAATCAAATAAATTTTTAGGTATTAATAAAGGAAAATTAACGTTTTTATATTTATTTTTTATTAACATTTTATTAATTATTTTTTTTATATTTTCCCAAATTTTGTAACCATAAGGCTTTAATATCATAAATCCTTTAATATTTGAATATTCTGCTATTTCTGTAGATGTGATAAGTTTAATATATTTTTTATCTTCCATATTATTTTTATAATAATTTTATTATATTTAAAAAAAAGAATATTTTATGAAAGAAATAATATATAAAGCTAAAAAAGAAATATATATTTATAATACCTTAAAACGAACAAAAGAACTATTTATCCCAATTAATAAAAATAAAATAGGTATGTATGTTTGTGGACCTACTTTATATAAAAAAATACATTTGGGTAATTGTAGAACATTTATCTTTTTTGATGTTTTATATAGATATTTTAAACATTTAAATTTTAATATTAAATATATAAGAAATATAACTGATATAAATTATAGTTTTAATAATTCATTTAATAATAAATATTACTCTTATTTTTATAAAATAAAAACCTATTATAGTAAATTTAACAAAGTTTTAAATATATTTAATTTATTATCTCCTAGTTTAGAGCCACGTACTACTAGTCATATAATAGAACAAATAAATAATATAAAAAAAATTTTAAAATTAAAATTTGCATATAAAAAAAATGGATCTATTTATTTTAATATAGAAAAATATAATAAATATATAGGTAATTATGGGAAAATTTTAAATAATATTAATATTTATAATCAATTTGAAAAAACAAATTCTTTTAGTAAAGATAAAAAAAATAATCTAGATTTTGTTCTTTGGAAAAAATTAAAAAATATTAATATTATAAAATGGAAAAGTTTATGGAGCACAGGAATTCCAGGATGGCATATAGGATGTACTACTATTAGTAATAAATATTTAGGTTCTTATTTTGATATTCATGGGGGGGGGGTAGATTTAAAATTACCTCATCATGAATGTGAAATTGCTCAATCCAATGTTATAAATAATAAAAAAAAAAATTTAGCTAAATATTGGATCCATACAAATATGTTAACTATAAATAACAAAAAAATGAGTAAATCTTTAAATAATTTAATACTACCATATGATATAATAAAAGGAAAGTTTAAGCTTACAAAAAATTATAAAATTAATCCTTTTATTCTAAAATTATATCTTTTACAAACTCATTATAGAAAACCTATTAATTTTTCTTTAAAATCTATAAAAAATTCTATTAAAAATTATATTAATTTATTAAATATTTTTAAAAAAATAAAAAAAATACATCCTAAAAAAACATCTTCAAGTAATATTAATATAAAATATTATTTTAATTTATGTTATAAATCTATGAACGATGATTTTAATATCCCTTTATTAATATATAATTTAATAAAAATTAATAAAATTATAGATAAATGCTTAAATAATGTATTAAAGATTTCATTTTATGATTTAAAAAAAATTAAAAAATTAATGAAAATATTTTTAATTGATATTTTAGGTTTAAAAATTTTTAGTATAAAACTTTCTAAAATAAAAATTAAGGTTTTAATAAATAAAATATTAAAAATTAGAAATGAAATGAGAAAAAAAAAATTATATCTTTATTCAGATAAAATTAGAGATATCTTAAAAAATTATGTATCTATTAAAGATAAATAAATTAATTTTTAATTATTAAATTAAGTCCATCTCTTATAGGAATTATTGAATTTTCTATATTATATTTTTTTAATTTTTTATTAAAACTATGTATAATTTTTGTAAATTTATCTTTTTTTTTATTAATTATTAATCCTTTCCATAATACATTATCAATTATAATTATCCCATTTTTTCTTATTTTATTAAAAATTAAATTAAAATAATTAATATAATTTTTTTTATCTGCATCTATAAATACTATATCAAACTTTATTTTTAATTTAGGTATTATTTTTAATGCATTCCCATATATAATTTTTATCTTATTTTTATATTTAGTTTTATTTATATTTTTTCTTGCATATTTTATAAATTTTTTATTTTTATCTATAGTTATTAATCCCCCTTTTTTTTTTAATCCTTCTGATAAACATAAACTAGAATATCCTATTAAAGTCCCTACTTCTAATATATTTTTTGGATTTTTTATTTTAGATATAAAACTTAAAAATCTACCTTGTACTAAGTCTGACATTTCTTTTTTATTAATATTTTTATACTTTTTTTTTCTTATACGTTTTAAATAATTTGGTTCTTTACTATAAATAATATTTTTTATATATTTATAAAGTTTTTTATTAATTATCATATTTTATAAAAAAAAAATAATTTATAATTATGAAAAAAAAAATAATATCAATTTTAAAAACTATATATGATCCCGAAATAAATATCAATATTGTAGATTTAGGATTAATATATAATATTAATTATAACAAAAAAGATAAAGAAATTAATATTTTAATGACTTTTACATCTCCTACTTGTCCTTTAATTGATGATATTTTCTTAAATATTAAAAAAAAAATTAAAAAAAAAATTAAAAAAATTAAAAAAATTAATATTAATATTACTTTTAATCCTCCTTGGAATAAAAAAATGATAAGTGATGAAGCTAAATTGGAATTAGGTATTTTTTAATTATTATTAGAAAAGAAATAATTATATTATTATTAATAATAATATAAAAAAAACAATATGTATTTAATAGGTAGAATAAAAAATCTTTTAGAAGTACAAGAATTTAAAAATAATTTTAAAAAAAAAAGTATAATTTTAATTACTGATGAACAATATCCACAAAATATTATAATTGATTTTATACAAGATAAGATAGATTTATTAAATTATATAAATATTAATGACAAAGTAAAAGTATATATAAATATAAAAGGAAGAGAATGGATTAATAAAGATGGTAGTACTAAATATTTTAATTCTATACAAGCTTGGAAAATAGAAAAAGTACAAGATAGTAAATGGGATAATTCAAATTATAATAATGACTACGACGACGATGACGATGAATATTATGACGAAGATGAAGAAGATGATGAAGAAGATGATGAAGAAGATGATGAAGAAAAAAAAAGTAATAAAAAAAAATTACCATTTTAATATATGGGTACAACCAAAAAAATAGGTATAATAACTTCAGGAGGAGATTCACCTGGGATGAACTCCGCAATTAAATCTATCGTAAATTATTCTAATATGAATAATATAAATTGTTTAGGTTTTAAATATGGTTATGATGGATTAATAAATAATAATTATTTAGAATTATCTAATAATAAAGTTAAGAATATAATAGGTTTCGGTGGTACTATTCTAGGTAGTGGTAGATCTATAGATTTTTTAACTAAAAAAGGACGTAAACAAGCTTATAAAAATTATTTATATAACAAATTAGATGGTTTAATTATTATAGGTGGGAATGGTACCTTTCACGGGGTAAATAAATTAAATAAAGAATTTAATATCCCTATTATAGGTATTCCTGGAACTATTGACAATGATATATATGGAACTGATCTTACATTAGGATATGATACTGCTTTAAACACAATAATAACAACTGTAGATAAAATTAAAGATACGGCAAATTCTAATAATAGAATTTTTATTGTAGAAGTTATGGGAAAAAAAACAGGTTATTTAGCGTTAAATAGTGGAATAGCTTTAGATTCACTATATATAATATTTAATAGAAAATACAATTTAAATAAATTAGTTAGTTTATTAAAAAAAGAAAGGGTATTATCAAATATTATAATAGTTGCAGAAAATACTAAAATAGGTAACGCCTCAAAAAAACTATATAAATTTCTAAAAAATAGTATTACTAATTATGAAATAAGACGTACTATATTAGGACATATTCAAAGAGGTGGATCCCCTACATGTATTGATAGAATACTAGGAATAAGGTTAGGTTTAGAAGCTATAAAAAAAATAATAAATTATGATAATAATTTTGTTATAGGGATAAAAAACAACAAAATTATTCATATAACATTTGAAGAATCTGTTAAAAAAAAAAAAATAGATATAAATAGTCTATATATATATAATAACTTTTATAACAAGTAATAATAAAAGAGATATAAAATTTATGTTTTATATCTCTATTTAATTTTAATTTTAATTTATTAATTATACTAACCTAAATAAGGTTTTAAAATCTTAATTATTTGCGATTTTTTTAATTTTTTTATTGCACTAATTTGTATTTGTCTTACTCTTTCTCTAGTCAAACCAAATAAATTTGCTATTTCTTCAAATGTCATAGTATTATATCCAAATAAGCCACAAGACAATATTATTACTTGTTTTTCTCTTTTTGATAATATACTTAAACATCTTTTTATATCTTCAGTTAAAGAAGCTTTATTTAATTTATAATCAGGATCTGGTATATCTTTAGAACTAATTACATCATATAAATTTATGCCTTCTCCTACTATTAAAGGAGCGTCTAATGATATTTGTTTTCCTGTTAATTTTAAAACTTCTTCAACTTCTATTTCTTTTACTGATAAATATTTAGCTATTTCTTTAATAGTAGGAGGTCTTTGTAAAATTTGTTCTAAAGATGTAGATACTTTATTAACTTTATTTAAAAATGCTATTTTATTCGTTGGAGATCTAACACATCTAGAAAAATCAGCTATTGCTTGCAAAATACTTTGTCTAATCCACCATACTGCATAAGAAATAAATTTATAACCTCTATTTACATCAAATCTTAATGCTGCTTTTATTAACCCTAGATTTCCTTCATTTATTAAATCTGATACACTTAATCCTTGATTTTGATATTTTTTAGCTACTGACACTACAAATCTTAAATTTGATTTTACTAATATATCTAATGCATTTTTTTTTTCTTTTTTTTCTTTTTTAGTAGAATTTTCTTTTGATCCTTTTATTATTATTTTAGCTAATTTTATTTCTTCATCATTCTTTAATAAAGGGATTTTACTAATATCATGTAAAAATTTATTTAAAGATTTAGATTCTTCTTTACTTGTAATTTTAATTTTTTTCATAATTTACACCCAAAAAAAAATAAAAACTATCCTTTAACTATTTTTTTTTTATTTATTCCTAAATATTTTATTATTATTATATTACCTATTTTATAAATTTTTTTTTTTATTTTTTTTAAATTTATACTTGATTTATGTAATAATGCTTCTATCCCTTTTGATAATTCTACAAGCAATCCAAATTTTTTAATTTTTTTTATTTTAGCTTTATATATATATCCGATTTTAGGTATAAAAATTATATTTTTTATAATTTTTATAGCTTCATTAATTTTTTTTTCATTTCTCCCAAATATTTCTATTATACATTTTTGTGATTTTTCTGTAATTATTATATTAGTTTTCGTGTTATCTTGTATATTTTGTATAGTTTTCCCTCCTGTACCTATAATTATACCAATATATTTTTTAGGTATTTTTATTAAAGAAAATTTAGGTGCTGTTGATTTTATTTCTTGTCTATGTTTAGGAATAATATTATACATTCTTCTTAAAATATGATATATACATTTATTAGAAGTATTTAAAATTTTTTTAAATGTTTTTCTTTTAAAAAAATCTATTTTTTTAGATTTTATATCCATTTGACATGATGTAATCCCATTTCGTGTTCTAGTAATTTTAAAATCCATATCTCCATTATGATCTTCTTCTCCTAAAATATCTGATAATATGATATATTTTTTTTTATTTTTTATTAAACCTATCGCTATACCTGCAACTGGATTTTTAATTCTTATTCCTGCATCCATTAAAGCTAATGTACCAGCACATACTGTTGCCATTGAAGATGATCCGTTAGATTCTAATATATCTGATACTATTCTAATAGTATATGGATTTTTTTTAGGTATCATATTTTTTAAAGATTTTTTAGCTAAATTTCCATGACCTATTTCTCTTCTAGATATTCCTCTAATTTTCTTTACTTCACCAGTAGAAAATGGAGGAAAATTATAATGTAAATAAAAATTTTCATTGTACTCTAATACTACATTATCTATCCTATTTGCATCTAAAGAAGTCCCTAAAGTTACTGTTGTTAAACATTGAGTTTCTCCTCTTGTAAATAATGATGACCCATGTACCCCGGGTAAATAATCTATATATCCCCATATATTTCTAATTTGATTAGGTAATCTACCATCTAATCTTATTCTCGTTTTTAAAATTATTTTCCTAATTATCTTCTTTTTATAATAATTAAAATATTTTTGAATTAAAAATTCATTTTTTTTTAAAAAAACCTTATTAAATTTATTTATTATTTTTATATACAATTCTTTAAATTTTAACCGTCTTTTTTTTTTCTTTTTTTCTTTTATAGCTATAAAATATATCTTTTTATAAAAAATTTTTTTTATAATTTTTTTTAGTTTTTTATTATAAAAAATTTTAAAACTCTGTTCATTTATATTAATATATTTTTTTGCATTTAAATAAAAACTAATTTGATTTTTTATTTGTCTTTTTATAATTTTATGAGCTAATTTTAATATATATATAAAAGTTTTATTATTTATTTCTTTTGTATCACCTTCTATCATAACTATACTATCATATGATCCTCCTATAATTAAATTAATATCAGATTTATTTATATCATCTAAGTTAGGATTAATAATAATTTTATTTTTTATTTTAGCTATTTTTATTTGAGAAACTGGACCATTATAAGGTATACCTGATATTAATAAAGCAGAAGAAGCAGCTAAACCTACTAATCCATCTGGTAATACTTTAGTATCATATGATAATAAAGAAATCATAATTTGTATTTCTTTATTAAAATTTTTAGGAATAAATGGTCTAATTAATCTATCTACTATTCTCATAATTAAAATTTCTTCTTCAGAAGGTTTTCCTTCTCTTTTAATAAAACCTCCAGGAATTTTCCCTCCAGCAAAATATTTCTCTCTATAATCTATAGTTAATGGAATAAAATTAATATTTTCTTCATTTTTTTTTCCTAATACTACCGTAGATAATAAAATAGTATTACCCATCTTTACTAGAACTGCCCCATCTGATTGATTAGCTATTTGTCCTGTTTCCAATATTATTTTTTTATTATTATATAATATTATTCTTTTTTTTATTGTTTTATACATCTAATTTATTTAAAGTTTTCTTATGTTTAATTCATTTTTTATTTTAATAAATAAATTTAAATTTTTTCTTTTAATATATTTTAATAGTTTTTTTCTTTTAGAAACTATTTTTAATAAAGATCTAACGGTATTATAATCTTTATTATTTTTTTTTAAATGATTACTTAGTTTATATATTTTAGTAGTAAATAATACTATTAAATTTATATAATATTTTTTATTTTTTATCATGGTTAAGTTAACTTTTTATTATACTAATACCTAATTTTAACAATTCCTTTTTATCTATTTTAGTAGGGGATTTTATCATTAAATCTTTACTATGAATATTTTTAGGAAAAGCTATTAAATCCTTTATATCTTTTTTATTTAATAATGATGATATTAATCTATCTATACCAATTCCTATGCCCCCATGAGGTGGTGTACCATATTCTAAAGCACTTAAAAAAAATCCAAAATTCTTTTTTATTTTTTTTTTAGATAATCCTAATAATGAAAATACTTTTTCTTGTAATTTTCTATTATTAATCCTAATAGATCCACTACCTATTTCTATCCCATTTATAATTACGTCATATGAATTAGCTAGTATTTTATCTTTTCTTTTTACATTTATTTTAGTTTTAGGTTCTGTAAATGGATGATGGAAAGATTCATATTTTTTATTTAAATTATTTTTTTTTAATAAAGGATAGTTATATATTACAATAGGGATGTATAGTTCTTTTCTATATATCGATTTTAATAAAAAACCATTAATTTTATTTTTAATTAAATTATATATTTTATTATAATTTTTTTTTGAGTTAAATAATAATAAAAATAATATATCATCTTTAGAAAAGAACTTTTTCTTTATAATCTTTTTTATTATATATTCATTTTTAAAAATATTTTCTTTATTATAATTTACTTTATTTTTAAAATCAAAAATATAAATATATTTTTTTTTAAAGAATTTTCTTAAAAAAAAGATTAAATTATTAAGATTTAAATTTATAATATTAAAAAAATTAGGTATTATAAAACTTATTTTTTTTTTGTTTTTATATTCTTCTTTTATATATTTTTTTTTTATATTTATAAAAAAAATTTTATTCCTTAAATCCGGTTTATCTGTACTATATAATTTTATACTATTTTTATAAGTAATTTTTTTTATATTTATAAAAGTTATATTATATAATTTATATAATAAACTTTTTATAAATTTTACAATTCTATTTATTATTTGCTTAATATTTACAAATGACTCTTCTATATCTAGTTGCAAAAATTCTGGTTGTCTATCTTGTCTATAATCCTCATCACGAAAACATTTTACAATTTGATAATATTTATCTATACCACCTATCATTAACAATTGTTTAAATGTTTGTGGAGATTGTGGTAAAGAATAAAAATATCCTTTTTTGTTTCTATAAGGTATAATAAAATGACGAGCTCCTTCAGATGTTGATTTTACTAAACACGGAGTTTCTATCTCTAAAAATTTTTTTTTATTAAAATAATCCCTTATTATTTTTAATATTTTCGATTTTATAATTAAATTTTTTTTTATTTCTAAATTTCTTAAATTAAGATATCTATATTTTAATAATATTTTATTATTATTTTTTAAATTATTATATATATTTATAGGTAATTTTTTTGATTTATTAATTATATTAATTTTTTCTACTATTATTTCTATTTCTCCTGTTTTTAATTTTTTATTCACAAATTTTCTTTTTACTACAATACCTTTAATTCTTATAAGATATTCATTTTTAATTATATCCTTTAATTTTTTTTTTTTTATCAATAATTGAGTAATTCCATAAAAATCTCTAATATCAATAAAAAATTTATTTTTCATTTTTCTAATACTATGTACCCATCCAGATAATATAACTTTATTTGAAATATTTGATATCCTTAATTCTCCACAATTATGTGTTCTATATATATACATATTTTCTTTTTTTTTTAAATATTATATATATTATTAATAATATAAATGGTGGACGTAGCTCAATTTGGTAGAGCATCAGATTGTGGTTCTGAAAGTTGCTGGTTCAAATCCAGTCGTTCACCTTCTTTTTTATAATATATGATAATTAATAATCAATTTATAAAATTAAATAATACTCAATTAAATAAATTTGTTAAATTAAAAAAAATACATAAAAAATTTAATAAAATTATAAATTTAATATCTTTTAATAGTTTAAAAAAATTTTATATTAATCATATTGAATATTCTTTATCTATTATTAATATAATTAAATTTTTACCTAATAGTGAAATTTTGGATGCTGGTACTGGTGGAGGATTTCCAGGGATTCCTTTATCAATAATTTTTAAAAACACTAAATTTTTTTTAATAGATTCTATAAAAAAAAAAATTTTTTTTATAAATAAAATAATAAAAAAATTAAAACTAAAAAATGTTATTACTATAAATAATAGAATAGAAAATATAAAAAAAAAATTCGATTTTATAATTAGTAGATATTTTAATCGAGTAAATTATATATTTCCTTTATTAAAAAATAATATAAAAAAAAAATCTATCCATTATATTAAAAATGGAATTATATATTTAACAGGTGAAAAAAAAAAATATATAAAAATTAAAAAGTATTTTTATATATTTAATCTTAAAAAATTTTCAAAAAATTCTTATTATAATGGAAAAAAAATTATATATATTCCTATTTAAAAAGAAAATGATTATTAATATTTTTATATTTATTTATTTTTTTTATATATTTTAATAATATATATATAGAATAATTTAAATTTTTTGTATTTATAATTTTATATTTTATATAAATATATTTAAATAAAAAAAAATTAATTATTTTTTTTATATTTATTTTTTTTCTTTTTTTATAAAATATTATAAAAATTTTATTAAATAATTCATTTATACCTTTAAAATTCAAATAAACAGGGATAGTATATATATATATATATCTTTTTTTTTTTTTCATATTAATTTTAATTTTTGTCTTTTTAAATATAAAAAAAAGTAATTTAAAATATTTCCTATGAATAAAATTTGGTATATAAATTTTATATGGAATTAATAGTATTATATATTTTAAGTTAATTATATTTTTATTAATTTTTTTATAAATTAAATATTTAATAAAATTACTAAATTTAAAACAATAAGGAAAATTATTATTTATAATAATAAAATTTTTATTATTTATTTTTAAATAAGATATCTTCATATTTTTTTTTTTAAAATTTTATTCCCTATTTTTTTCATTAACTTAAATGATTCTTCATAATTGTTTAAAATTTTTCCTTTTACTATATAATTTTTTATTATATTCTTTATTACTCCTATAATTTTACTAGGTTTTATTTTAAAATAATTTATAATATGATGTCCATTAATTGGAATTTTTAAATTAGATATATTATATTTTTTTTCTATTTTTTTTGTAATTTTATAAAAAAAAATAATTTTTTTAATTTTATTTATTGTTTTTATATTTTTATTTTGTGTAATAATATTACAATAACATAATTTTATTAAATCTTTTATATTATTAAACCCTATTATATATATATATTTTCTAATTGAACTTATTTTTACACTATTATTATTATATAATATAATAGGCATATTACTATATTTTATAATAGTTTGAACATATTTCATATTATTTTTAAGAGACAACTTTAATCTATGAAAAATATAAGGTATCATATTTGAACCTATAATTTCATGTTTATAAAATGTCCATCCTTTATTAACAACAAATTTTTTTGCAATATTTTTACCTATATCATGTAATAAAGTTGCCCATTTTAACCATAAATTTTTAGTTAATTTACTAATATTATCTAAAACCTTTAAACTATGTATAAAATTATATTTATATGAATATCCATTTATATTTTTTTTTCCTTTTAAACTTATAAAATCAGGTAAAATATAAAATAAAAATCCAAATTTATACATTGATTTTAATCCAATAGAAGGTTTATTAGATAAAAGAATTTTATTAAATTCTTCTATTATTCTCTCTATAGATACTATTTTTATTCTATCTATATTATCTTCTATAGATTTAATTAAAGATTTATCTATTTTAAAATTAAGTATAGTTTTAAATCTTATAGCTCTTATCATTCTTAAAGGATCATCATAAAAAGTAATATTCGGATTTATAGGAGTTTTTATAATTTTATTTTTAATATCTTTTATTCCATTAAAAGGATCTAAAATTTTTCCAAAATTTTCTTTATTTAAACTTATTGCTATAGTATTTATAGTAAAATCTCTACGTTTTTGATCTTCTTTAATAGTTCTAAAAATTTTTACATATGGTTTATTATCATATATATTGTAATATTCTTTACGTGTACTTACAAATTCTATCCGTATATTTTTACATTTTACTATAGCCGTTTTAAATTTTTTAAATATATAAATTTGTTTAGTAGATAAACTTTTTGAAAAAATTTTCGCTAAAATAAAACTATCGCCTGTAGTTACTATATCTATATCTTTAGGGTTATTTTTATTTAAAAACAAATCTCTTACGTATCCTCCTATAACATAAGATTTTATATTTAATTTTTTACTTAAACTACATATTAATGAAAAATATTTTTCCTTTTTAAAAGTTTTTAATATATCTTTTTTTTTTAACATAAAAATATAATTTTTATTTATTAATAAATAAAAATAAAATAATATAATTTTAATAAACTTAACTATGGAAAAAAAAACTAAAATTTTATGTATAGATTATGGAAGTAAATGGAGTGGACTATCTATATCAGATACTGATAAAAAACTTGCAATGGGATTAACATGTATAAACACAGATAAACTTATTAATTCATTAAAAGATATAATAAAAATAGAAAATATCTATCTAATAGTTTTAGGATATCCAATTAATTTAAATAATAAACATCAAAAAATTACTAAACAGGTATTAGAATTTAAAACACAAATATTAAAAAAATATCCTAAAATTATAGTAGATTTAATAGATGAAAGATATACATCACAATTAGCTAAATATTATTTATATAAATTTAAATATAGAAAAACAAATTTTAAGTCCCAGTTAAATGTTATGAGTTCTATATTAATATTACAATCTTATTTAAAAGTTTTAAAAAAAAAATAACAATGATTTATCCTATTTTATTATATAAAAAAGAAAAAAATAAATTAAGAAAAAGAAGTAAGTATATATATAATAAACCTAATTTAATCGAATTAATAAATAATATGTATGATACAATGTATTATTATAATGGGATAGGGTTGTCAGCTCCACAAATTGGTTTAAATATACGTTTATTTATTATAGGACTTAATAAATTAAAAATGATCTTTATTAATCCTAAAATCATTAAATATAGTGAAAAAAAAATAATTAATAAAGAAGGATGTTTAAGTATACCTAATTTATATGTTCCTATAATTAGGAATAAAATTATATATGTAAAATATTATAATTCTTTTTGGGAAAAAAAAAAAATAAAATTAAAAAATTTATTATCTGTTGTTTTTCAACATGAATATGACCATTTAAAAGGAAAATTAATATTAGATTATATAAATTATAAATAAATATTTGAACTATATATATTTTATTTATATAAATAAAAATAAATAATTATTCATAAAAAATGAATTTACTTAAAAAAATTAATTATAATTGGATAAAAAAATTTTCTTATCCTTTAATAATAGCTGGTCCATGTAGTGCAGAAAATGAAGAACAAATATTAAATATAACTAAGAATATAGATAAATCTTATGTAGAAGTTCTTAGAGCAGGAATATGGAAACCTAGAACAAAACCTGGTCTTTTTGAAGGAGTTGGGGAAAAAGGATTAAAATGGTTAATAAAAGCAAAAAAAAAATATAATATTTTATTATCTACTGAAGTTGCTAATGAAGAACACGTAAAAACAGCTCTTAAATATGACATAGATATCTTATGGATAGGAGCTAGAAGTACATGTAATCCTTTTACTGTACAAGAAATAGCTAATACTTTAAAAAATACAAATAAAATAATTTTAATTAAAAATCCATTAAATTTAGATATCGATTTATGGTTAGGAGGGGTAGAAAGATTAATAAATAATAACATAAAAAATATCGGTTTAATTCATAGAGGGTTTAGTTTATATAAAAGTAAAACATATAGAAATATTCCATGTTGGTTAGAAGTATTAACTATAAAAAAAGAATATCCTAAATTACCTATTATATGTGATCCTTCGCATATTACTGGAAATAGCAATAAAATATATGAAATATCTAAAAAAGCTATTGATTTTGGATATGATGGGTTAATGATAGAAACTCATAATAATCCAAAGGAAGCCTTAAGTGATTCTAATCAACAAATTACACCTAATTATTTAACAGAAATTTTAAATAAAATTTTATTAAAAAAAGAAATAAATAAAAAATATATTAATGATTTAAATTTATATAGAAATAATCTATTAGAAATAGATGAAAACATTATATATTTATTACATAATAGATTAATAACTTCAAAAAATATTGGTGTTTTAAAAAAAAAACATAATTTAGAAATTATACAAAAAGAAAAAATGTTAGAATTAAAAAAATTTTATAAAGAAATATGTAAAAAAATAAATTTAGATGAAAAATATATACAAACTTTATTTGATTTTATACATAAAAAATCTATAGAAACACAAATTATATAAAATTTTAATTACTTTTAATTAGTATTATTAAATATAACTAATTAAAAGTAATATTTTTCTATTTTTTTTTTATTTATTTCTTTTTCCTTTGTTTTACTAAGTTTAATTTTATCATATTTTTTTTTATTTTTAGATAAAAATATTTCTATCTTAGCAAATCCACTCTTTGAATAAAAAATTTTTGTAGGTATAATAGTGTAATTTTTTTTAGTAATATTTTGATATATATTATTTATTTCTTTTTTAGACAATAATAATTTTATTTTTCTTAAATTTATTTTATGTATTTTAAAATTGAATAAAAATATATTATAATTAATCATTTTACAATAAGCTTTATATATATTACATTTATTTTGTCTTATTAATTTAATCTCTTTTCCTAATAATACCATCCCAGCATTATATTTTATAATTAAATTATAATCATAATAAGCTTTTTTATTAATTATATTTTTTTTCATATGATCACGACAGGATTCGAACCTGTGACCGACTGCTTAGAAGGCAGTTGCTCTATCCTACTGAGCTACGTGATCTATATACACTAATCCCCCTATAATATTAAATATCGGGGTGACAAGATTTGAACTTATGATCTCCTGGTCCCAAACCAGGCGCGATAATCCAGGCTACGCTACACCCCGGGACGGAGAGTATGGGATTTGAACCCATGTAGCATAAAGCTGCCAGTTTAGCAAACTGGTCCGTTAAACCTCTCCGGCAACTCTCCTTTATCTTATTATTATTAATAATAAATAAAAAATTCATAATATAATAAAATATTTATTCAATATTTATTAATGAAAAAAATATAGATTGTGGTAAATCTACTTTACCTATTTTACGCATTTTCCTTTTTCCAAGTTTTTGTTTATTTAATAGCTTCATTTTTCTAGTTATATCTCCTCCATAACATTTAGATGTTACATCTTTTCTATATGAAGGTATTGTTTCTCTAACTATAATTCTATTATTTATATATGCTTGTATAGGTATTTCAAATTGTTTTCTAGGTATTAATTCTTTTAATTTTTTACATAAATTTTTACTCTTTATATATGCATTATCTATATGAGAAAAAAAAGAAAATCCATCTATAATTATATTATTTATATATATATCTACTTTAATAATATTAGATTTTATATATCCTATAAAATTATAATTTATACTATTAAATCCTTTAGTTAAAACTTTAATTTTATTATAAAAATCATAAAGTATTTCATTTAAAGGTAAATTAAATATTAATTTTACTTTAGATGATATTATATATTTTTGATCTATAAGAATACCTCTTTTTTTAATACAAAACGTAATTATATCTCCTATATATTTATTATAAGTAATTATTATAACTTTCATATATGGTTCCATTATATAAAGTATTTCATTAATATTAGGGTATTTTAATGGATTATTTATAAATTTTATATTATTATTTTTTAATATTATTTTATATTCTACATTTGGTATAGTAGTAATAATATTTATATTATATTCTCTTAATATTCTTTCTTTTATTATTTCAAAATGTAATATCCCTAAGAATCCACATCTAAATCCAAACCCAAATGTATTAGAAAAATCTTTTATATAAGTAAAGGAATAATCATTTAATTTTAATTTTTTAATAGATTTTTTTAATTTTATATATTCTGTAGAATTTAAAGGAAAAATACTAATAAATATATTCGATTTAATATCATTAATTTTAAATATTGTTTTAGTTTTTTTATCATCCCAATTTACTAAAGTATCTCCTATAATTATATCATCTAAATTTTTAGTTTTATATAAAAAAGAACCTACATTACCTGCAGTTATTTTATTTTTTCTATTATCAAAATTCTCTAAAGTTCTTAAATTATTAACTGTAATTATTTTATTATTATATAATAATTTTAATTTATCTTTATTTTTTATTGTTCCATTAAAAATTCTAAAATAAATTATAATCCCCCTATAATTATCATAATTAGAATCTATAATAAATGCTTGTAAAGGTTTATTTATATCACCAACAGGATTAGGTATTTTTTTTATAATAGTTTTAATTAATTTATTTATTCCTATACCTTCTTTCGCACTTATACATAATATATCTTTACTTTTACAATTTAATAAAACTTTTACATCTTTTTTTACATTATAATAATTTATATCTAAATCTATTTTATTTAATACTGGTATAATTTTTATTCTTTTTTTAAAAGCTAATTTTAAATTAGATATTGTTTGAGCTTGTATATTTTTAGATATATCTATTAATAAAATTGCACCTTCACATGCTAAAATAGACTTGTATACTTCATAGGTAAAATCCGCATGTCCAGGTGTATCTAT
Organism: Candidatus Shikimatogenerans bostrichidophilus; assembly: GCA_029851325.1. Lineage (GTDB taxonomy): Bacteria > Bacteroidota > Bacteroidia > Flavobacteriales > Blattabacteriaceae > Shikimatogenerans > Shikimatogenerans bostrichidophilus_F. The sequence goes on along the minus strand of CP099830.1, from coordinate 121,024 downwards.
TAAATTTAATTTATAAATAATATTTTTATATTTATAATTTATTTGTATAATATGGTTTTTTATAGTTATTCCTTTTTCTATTTCTAACTCCATATTGTCTAATAATTTTTTATTATACTTTATAGTATTAGTATATTTTAACAATTGATATGCTAAAGTACTTTTACCATGATCTATATGAGCTATTATACAAAAATTCCTTATATATTTTAAATTCATATTAATCTTTTTAATTATGTTATATAAAAAAATTTTAAAAAAAATAAAAAATAATAAAATATATAATTATTTAATAAAACTAGGAAAAAAATTACCATATTATCCTAATAAATATAAAAAAAATAAATATTTATTAAATAATTGTTTAACAAATGTATGGTTATTTATTTTTAAAAAAAAAAACAAAATATTTTTTATTGGAAAATCAGACTCTAATATAATAAATGGAATTATATTTTTAATTATAAAAATATATTCTAATAAAAAACCTTTACAAATTATAAATGATAAAAATAATTTTTTTAAAAAAATTAATTTAAATAAAATATTATCTATTAATAAATATATAGGTACTTTTAATATTATTAATGCTATTAAAAATTATTCTTTGAAATTTATAAAAAACAAATCTTAATAAAATTTAATATTTTATTAAAATTTGTTTTTTATAGATGAAATTACATTTACATTTTACATCATACCACTTCCAGATGGAATTTTAGGCACAGATGTATCTTCTTTTTTTATTTCTGTTATAACACATTCAGTTGTTAAAAACATCCCTGCTACAGAAGCTGAATTTTCTAAAGCTACCCTAGTTACTTTTGTTGGATCTATTATTCCTGCCTCTAACATATTTTTATATTTACCTATTTTGGCATCATATCCAAAATCATCTTTCCCTTCAAGTACTTTAGATACTACTACCGATCCTTCTTTACCTGAATTAGCTACTATTTGTTTTAATGGTTCTTGTAATGCTCTTTTAATTATAGCTATACTTGTATTTTCTTCACTATTATTCCCTTTAATCTTATCCAATATTTTTATACTACGTACTAATGCTACTCCTCCACCAGCTACTATACCTTCCTCAATAGCTGCTCTAGTTGCATTTAAAGCATCTTCAACTCTATCTTTTTTTTCTTTCATTTCTACTTCAGACGCTGCTCCTACATATAATACTGCTACACCACCAGATAATTTAGCTAAACGTTCTTGTAATTTTTCTTTATCATAATCAGAAGTACTTGTTTCTATTTGTAATTTAATTTGTTTTATTCTATTTTCTATTTCTTTTTTATTCCCATATCCATTCACTATTATAGTATTTTCTTTTTCTATTGTTACTCTTTCACATTTACCTAATTCTTCTATTTTTATATCTTCTAATTTATTCCCTATATCTTCTGATATTACTGTACCGCCAGTTAATATTGCAATATCTTCTAATATTAATTTTCTTCTATCACCAAACCCTGGAGCTTTTACTGCAACTACTTTTATAGCTCCTCTTATTTTATTAACTACTAAAGTAGCTAATGCTTCTCCTTCTACTTCTTCAGATATTATTAATAAAGGTTTACCAGATTGTGCAATAGATTCTAATACAGGTATTATATCTTTCATAGTTGAAATCTTCTTGTCACATAATAAAATATATGGATTCTCTAATTCAGAAATCATTTTTTCTGTATTAGTAACAAAATAAGGAGATTGATATCCTCTATCAAATTGCATCCCTTCTACAACTTCTACTGTCGTTTCTATCCCTTTTGCTTCTTCTACAGTAATTACTCCATCTTTTCCCACTTTATCAAAAGCTTTCGCTATTAATTTTCCAATTTCTTTATCATTATTAGCAGATATAGTAGCTACTTGTTTTATCTTTTCATTATTCGTTCCTACTTTTTGTGATTGTTCCTTTAAATTGTTTACTATCGCTATTACTGCTTTATCTATACCTCTTTTTAAATCTATAGGATTTGCGCCTGCTGCTACATTTTTTAACCCTTCTTTAATTATAGATTGAGCTAATAATGTAGCTGTAGTAGTTCCATCACCTGCAATATCATTTGTTTTAGAAGCTACTTCTTTTACCATTTGTGCCCCTAAATTTTCTATAGGATCTTCTAATTCTATTTCTTTAGCTACTGTTACTCCATCTTTTGTAATTTGTGGTCCTCCAAAAGATTTTTCTAAAACTACATTTCTCCCTTTTGGTCCTAAAGTAACTTTTACTGCGTTTGCTAAAGCATCTACTCCTTTTTTTAACTTATCTCTAGCATCTATATCAAATTTTATATCTTTAGACATATTTTATTTTTTTTTAAGTTTATTTATAATTTATATATATATATTATACTATCGCTAATATATCACTTTCATGCATTATTAAATATTCTCCTTCATTAATTTTTAAATCTGTTCCTGAATATTTCCCATATAATACCTTATCCCCAATTTTTACAGTCATACTATAATTTTTTTTACCTGGTCCAACTGCTACTACTATACCCTTTTGAGGTTTATCTTTAGCTGTATCAGGTATTATAATACCTGCAGATGTTTTATCTTTTACTGGCAAAGGTTTAATTATAACACGATCATGTAAAGGTTTTACTTTTATTTTTTTCATTATATAAAAAAATATTTATTATAATATATTACTATATATAATATATAAAACTTTTTTTTTTTTAAAAAATTAATTTTATTTTATCCTTTCCCCTATTAATGTTGCAGAAGTATTCTTTAATACTTTTACATTAACAAAATCTCCTATTTTTTCATTTTTCTTTTTAAAAACAACTAAAGTATTTTGTGAATTACGACCAAACCAATAATTTTTATCTTTCTTAGAATTTCCTTCAATTAATACTTCTTGGATAGTATTTACATATTTGTTTAATATTTCATAAGAATGTTTTCTTTGTAAATTTATTATTTCTTTTAATCTTTTCTTCTTTTTTTCTATAGATACATCATCTTTTAACTTATTATAAGCATATGTTCCTTTTCTATGAGAATAACAAAACATATATCCAAAATCATATTTTATATATTCCATTAAATTTAATGTATCAATATGATCTTTCTCTGTTTCTGTACAAAATCCAGTTATTATATCATATGAAATTGCACAATCTGGAATTTTATTTTTAATTAATTCTATTAATTTTATATATTCTAATCTAGTATATTTTCTATTCATTAATTTTAATATTCTATTACTACCAGATTGTACAGGCAAATGGATATATTTACATATATTATTATATTTTTTTATAGTACTTATTACATCTATAGACATATCATGTGGATTAGATGTACAAAACCTTATCCTCATATTTGGTATATTTTTAGCTATCAATTCTAATAAATTAGAAAAATTTACTATTTTATCTCTACTTGTTTTTTTTATTTTTTTTTTTATATAGTTTTTTTTAGTCCATAAATAAGAATCTACATTTTGTCCCAATAAAGTAATTTCTTTATACCCCATATTATATAATCTTTTACATTCCTTTAAAATATTATTAGGACTTTTACTTCTTTCTCTACCTCTTGTAAATGGTACTACACAAAAAGTACACATATTGTCACAACCTCTTGAAATCGTTACATATGAAGTAATTTTATTCCTATTATATATTTTAGTAGGAAAAATATCTGAATATGTTTCTTCATTAGATAAAATTATATTAGAAAAATATCTATTATCATTTAAAGATTTTATTATATTCGGTAATTCTCTATATTGATCAGGACCTAAAATAAAATCTAAAAATTTTTTTTTAAAATAATAATTAGAATTTATTCTTCTAGCCATACATCCAATTAAACCTATTATTTTAGATGTTTTTCTTTTTAAACTATTAATATATAATAATCTATTATGTATAGTAGTTTCTGCTTTCTCTCTTATAGAACATGTATTTATTAAGATTAAATCAGCCATAAATATATTATCTACATAATAATAATTATTTTTTTTTAATATACTAATTATCAATTCATTATCATATATATTCATTTGACACCCATAATTTTCTATATAAAAAGTATTTAACATATTCTTTTAACTTTAAAAATTATTTTTTTTAATTCTTTAACAAATAAAATAATATCTTCTTTTTTATTATAAATACTAAAAGATATTCTTATAGAAGTAGTCCGGTTAAAATCTTTTTTATTTAATATATTTTTAATTACATGTGATTCTTTTTTATTATTATAACAAGAACTTCCTTTAGAAATTATTATATTTTTTAAATCTAATTTTATATGTAATAAATCGTCTATTATAGGTAATCTTAAATTTAATATATTATATACACTTTTATTTATCTTATTTGAAAGACCATTGTATTTTAAATTTTTTATATTTTTATTTAATAAAAAAATACAAAATTTTTTTAAGTTTAAAATATATCTTTTTTCAGTATAATAATTTCTATTACAAATTTTTAAAGCTTTATACATACAAACTATCCCATATAAATTTTCAGTCCCCGATCTTATATTTCTTTCTTGATTCCCTCCTGTAATAAAGCTTGTCAAAAAATAACCGGTTTTAATATATATAAAACCTATACCTAGAGGACCATAAAATTTATGTGCGCTAACTGAAAAAAAATGACATAATATTTTTTTTACATTTATCTTATAATGCCCAATATATTGTACAAAATCAGAATGAAATAAAACGTTATATTTATTACAAATCTCACCTATTTTATTTATATTATTTATATTACCTATTTCATTATTTACATACATTATACTAACTAAAATATTAGATTTTTTCTTTTTAATTATACCTTTTAATTGGTTTAAATTTAAATTACCAAATTCATCATTATCTATAAAAAATACTTTTATCTTATTTTCTTTATTTAAACTTTTAATCGTATTAAGTACTGATAAATGTTCTAATTTTGAACTTACTATATATTTAATATTATAATTTTTAATTACATTTCTTAAAATAATATTATTACCTTCAGTTCCACTTGATGTAAAAATAATTTCAGATGGATCACAATTAATTATATTAGATATTTTTTCTCTAGAAATTTCAATATAAGATTTAGAATATCTCCCTAAATTATGAAAAGAAGAAGGATTAGATATATATTTATCAGATATTATTTTTTTATATATATTTATTATTTCTTTCCTCATTCTAGTATTAGATGCATTATCTAAATTTATTATTTTATTTTCCATTTAATAATTAAAAAATATGCCCTGGATATATTGGATAAGGTATTATATCTCTAATATTATTCATACCAGTTATATATTGTACTAATCTATCAAACCCTAATCCAAAACCACTATGAGGTATTTCCCCTAATTTTCTTAAATTTATATACCACATAATATTTTTAATATTTATTTTTAATTTTTTTATTCTATCTAATAATTTATTATAAGAAGTTTCTCTTTCTGATCCACCTATAATTTCTCCTATAGAAGGAAATAAAATATCTATTGATTTTGTCGTTATTTTATCTTTATTTAATTTCATATAAAAAGGTTTTATTTTTTTAGGATAATTATATATAATGATAGGAATTTCATAAGGAAAAACTATATTAAATAAAATTTTTTCATGTTCTGATCCAATATCATCTCCCCAATTTATTATATTTTTATTATAATTATTTAATAATTTTATCGTTTTATTATAACTTATTTTTATATACTTTTTGTTAATAATATTTTTTAATCTATTTATTAAGTCTTTACAATTATTATATTTTTTATTATATTGATCCAAATAATCTAACTCTTCTTTACAATTTTTTAAAGTTCCTTTTATTAAATATTTTATTAAATTTACAGATAATTTTATTATATCTTTTAATTTATAAAACATTATTTCAGGTTCTAACATCCAAAATTCAGATAAATGTTTCTTAGTATTAGAATTATCTGCTCTAAAAACTGGACCAAAAGTATAAACTTTCCCTAAACCATACATAGCACTTTCTACTTCTAATTGCCCAGATACAGTTAAATTCGCTTTACATTTAAATAAATCTTTTTTACAATTTACTTTTGATTTTTTATCTATATCTAATAAATTTAATGTAGTTATTTTAAATACCTCACCTGCTCCTTCTGCATTATTTTTATTAATTATAGGGGTATTTATATATATAAATTTTTTTAAATTTAAATAATTATGAATTTTTATAAATAAAAAATGCCTTATTTTAATTATACAATTAAATAAATTTGTTCTAAATCTTAAAGAAAGTTGTTGTCTTAATTTTGAACGACTATGAAATTTATTTTGTAAAATACTTTTGTTAAAAAAATCTTTATCTATCTTCCCATATATTTTTATTTTATATGCATTAACTTCTATACCATTGTTTGTTTTTATTAATTTTCCTATTATTTTTAATGGAATTCCTATTCTAATTTTTTTCTTTTTTATATTTTTATTCTTTATTATAACTTGTAAATTTTTTATTGTAGATCCATCATTTATTTCTAAAAAATAATTATTTCTAAAATATTTTACCCAACCTTTTATAATTATAATTTTATTTAAAATTTTTTTATTATTTTCATTTATATATTTTATATTATAAAATTTATACATTTTTTTTTATTAAGTTGTTATATTTAAAATTTCTTTTTTTTTTTTATTAAAATTAAAATTTAAAGTTAATACACTTTTTTTATAAATATCTTGTATTTTATTTTTAATATTTATTTTCTCATCTTCTGAAAGATTCTTGTTATTTTTTAATATAGTTTTAAATTTATTTCTTATTTTTCTTAAAGTATTTTTTACTTTCTCTAATTCTATTTTAATCTTATTTATTAAGTCTAACCTTTTTTCTTCTGTAAATAAAGATAATTTTAAAATTATACTATTTTCTTTTACAAACATTGTCCCTTCTATATGATTTAAAATTTCTTTTTTTATTTTATTCATATAGGTATTTTCATACGGTATAATTTTAAATGTTATTTTATCTATAATATTTATATTAGCTATATTATATATATTATAACTCTTATTATTTATATCTATTTTAATATTTTTTAACATAGATATATTTGCACGACCAAAATGTATATCAGATAAATACTTATAAAAATATTCTAAAGTTTCATTAAATTTTTTATCTATATCATTAAATATTTTATTCATAAATTATATTTTTTTTAAAATAGGTATACCTAAAATTTTCATATTAAAATATAAAAAATTTAATATAATTTTACATATTATTAATCTTAAATTTTGTTTATATATATTATTTATATTTAATATTTTATTTTTTTGATAAAAATTATTAATTTTTTTAGATATAAAATAAATATAATTAGTTAATATAGATGGATCATATTTTTTTAAAATTCTATCTATTATAGTTTCATATTCCAAAATTAATCTTATTATACTTATTTCATTTTTTTTTATTAACTTTAAAAATTTAATTTCATAAAATTTTATTTTTTTTATATTTTTTTTTTTTAAGATTGAATATATTCTAGCATATGTATATTGTATGTATATACCAGTATTTCCTTTTATTCTTAAAACGTTATTAATATTAAAATCTATAATTTTTTTTGGATTTATTTTTATAAATTGATATTTTATAGCCCCCAAAGAAATTAATTCTACTATTTTATCAATTTTTTTTTTTTTAATTTTATTTTTTACATAATTATTCATAAAAGATATTAAATCATCGATAAATATATATTTATTTTTATTTATATATCTAGATTTTATTTTTTTACCTAAAAAATTGACAGTATTATAAGATAAATGATATAGGTTTTTATATATTAATAATTTATTATTTTTTAATATCTCAAACAAAACTTTAAAATGATTAATCTGTTCATTCCCTACTACATAAATTAATAAATTAAAATTTTTATATTTTTTTATCCTATATAATAAAGTACCTATCTCTTGTGTTATATATAATGATGTTCCGTTATTCCTTAATAAAATTATTTTTTTTTTATTATATAAAAAATAAACAGATTTATCTTTATCTATAAAAAAAATGTTTCTTTCTATCCCTTTTAAAATAAATTTTTTACCTAATAAATAAGTTTTACTTTCATAAAGTATCTCATCAAATTTTATATTTAATTTTTTATAAGTTATATTAAATCCTTTATAAACTAATTTATTTATTTTTTTCCATATATATATACTTTCTTTCTTTTTTTTTTCCCAATTTATCAATTCCTTATTAACTAAATTAGATAATTTAGAATATTTTATAGCTTCTTTTTTTTTTATATTATACTTTTTAGATATTAATTTTATTTCTTTTTTTAATTCTTTTTCAAATTTAAAATATAATATTCCTACAAAATGATCCCCTTTTATATTAAATTTTAAATTTTTTTTATTAAAAAAATATTTTAAAGCTATTATAGATTTACATATATGTATCCCTCTATCATTTATAAGTTGGCTTTTTATTATATTAAATCCTAGAACTTTATATATATTTGCTATTGTATTACCTATTAAAATATTTCTTAAATGACCTAAATGTAATGGTTTATTTGAGTTAGGAGAAGAAAACTCTATTATGTATCTTTTATTAGAACTTTGCTTCTTTAAAAAAGTATTAAATTTTATATAATTTTTTATTATTTTTATATAATATCTTTTTTTTAAAAAAATATTTAAATAATTACTCTTAAAATTATATTTATATACGTATTTATTTAATTTTTTTTTTATTTTATTCCCTAATTTTATTCCAATTTTTTTTTTATTTTCTTTATTTAAAAAAAAAATAGAATTTATATTTATATTTATATCTCCGTATATATTATTATCCTTATAATTATTATATAAAATATTTATATTATTTTTTTTTTTCTTTTTATTATTATTACATAATATTTTTATATATATATCTTTTAATTGTTTAATTAAATTTTTCATCAAAAAAAAATTATTTTTTTTTTTATGTCGTATATATTAAATATATATGAAAAAAATAAATTCATATATTCTAACATAACTTATAATGGGAAATTATTTATAAAAATAAAAAAAAATTCTAATTCATTCCATTATTATCTATTAAAAAGTCTAAGAAAAAAAAAGATAAATATAACGATAATAAATGCGATATCTGTTAATTTGGGTCCTGCTATATCATATACTAGAATAAGGAATATTTTAGCTTCTGCAAAAGGGTTTTGTTTATCATTAAATATCCCATTAATAAAATTAAATTCTTTTTTACTTTTAATTAATTATAAAAAAAAAATAATTAAAAAATATAATAAAATTAATTTTATTTTACATAAACATGATAATTCCATTTTTATTGTCGAATATAATTTTTTAAAAAAAAAAATTAAACATAAAAAATATATTAAAAATATACAAAAATATATTATAAAAAATAATAATAAAACTTTTTTTTTTATTAATAAAAATTTTAAAAATAACTATAAAAAAATAAAAAATATAATATATTTTTATAAAATACCTTATAATTATCTTAATAAATTTTCATATAAATTATATTTAAACAAAAAATTTATAAATAATATTAATATATGTCTACCTATATATATATAGAAATATTTATATAAAAAAATATATATGAAAAATTTTTATAATTTTTTCTTAATAAAAAAAATTAAAATTTATAAATCTATTTTTAATAATTATAAAACTATTTTTTGTATAATTAGGAAAAAATTCTATATATTCTCTTATGAAGAATTATTAAGACAAAAAATTATATTATATTTAATATTAATAAAGGGATATAATATATCTAATATATCTGTAGAAGAATTTTTATATATTAAAAATAGAATTTATAAAATAGATATCTTAGTTAAAAAAAAAAATTATCCATATTTTATAATTGAATGTAAATCACCTAGAATAAAAATTAACCATAATAATTTTAATCAAATTTTACAATATGGTAAGATTTTAAATAATAAATATTATTTATTAACTAATAAAATCGATCATATAATTTTTAAAATAAAAAAAAATAAACTTTTTTTTATAAAAAATATACCTAAATATAGAAATCTTTGATTAATAATTATCTTCTATATAAATTATAAAATCGATAATCTTATTACTATATCCAATTACATTATTATACCAACATATTATTTTAAAAAAATTATTATTTAGCATAATACTAGATTTAGCATCAAATATAGAAATCATCTTATTATATAAAATATCTGTATATATAATATCTTTATTTATATACTTTAATATCCCTGTTAATTCATTTTTTGAATAAAATTTTATATTCTTTTTTATTTTTTCATAATTAGTATTTTTTTTTAATCGAATAGTTAAATCTACAACAGAAATATAAATATAATTAGGAATTTTAAAAGTAATATCTTTAATTTTTTTATACATTTCTGGTAATACTTTATATATTTCTTTATTCACTTTAGATTTATATGGAATAATATTTAAATAGTTATTAAAAATATCATATTCACTAAAATTTTTATTTTCTAAAATCGTTATAAAACATTCTAATACTTTATATTCTCTATGTAATATTTTTAAAATGGGTGATAAACAATTAGTAGTATTAGAAGCATAAGATATTATATTATTTTCCTTTTTATAATTACTATGATTTACCCCAAATACATAAATAGGATAATCAAAATTAGTATAAGTTAATATAACTTTATTTGCTCCATTTTTAATATGTATATTAGGATTTAATGTATATCTAGTTTCTATTATATATTTAGCTTTATATTTTTTCCAATTTAAATTATTAATATTATTTTCATTAATTATATTAATTTTAAATTTATTATTTATTATAATTTTATCATTTTTTATATCTTTAATTATTATTATTTTAGATAATTTATAAATATTGTCATTTTTTAACATATATATAAATTTATCTATATTTATTTTTTCATTAGCAATATTTATTGCTACTATATTAAACCTTTTATCTTTTTTTTTTATAATATTATAAATTATCATTTTACTTATAATATTATATCCATTTATACCTATATTTATCATTTAATTTTTATTTTATCTATGTTAAATATTAAAAATATTCTTAAATTACAAAAATCCAAAAAAGAAAGAATTAATAAAAATATAATTATAGTAGAAGGTAGTCAAGAAATTAAAATGGCTTTAAAAAGTAATTTAAAATTAAAACAAGTTTTTATATGTAAAAATATATATAAAAAAAAAAAAGAAAACACACAATTTTGTATTTTACAAAAATTTATTGTTTCTATTAATAAAATAACCTACAACAAAATTGCATATAGAAAAAATTCTGAAGGTATATTAGGAATTTTTTTTAAAAAAAAAATAAATTATGAAAAAAAATTTCTTAATTTAATAAAAAAAAAAAAAAATATATTATTTTTAATAATAGATAATATAGAAAAACCAGGAAATTTAGGTGCTATTATAAGAACCCTAGAATGTACTAATGTTGTCGATAGTATCATTATTAATGAAAATAAAGACATATATAATCCTAATATAATTAGAGCTAGTTTAGGTAGTGTTTTTATTTTCCCTATATTAATTTTCCCTTTTAATAAAATATCAAAATTTTTATTTAAATATAATATTTTATTATTAGGTACATCTATACAAAAAAAAAATAATTTATCTTTATATAAATTCAATTTTAATTTTTATAAAAAAATAGCTATAATATTTGGGAATGAACATACTGGTGTATCTAAAAAATGGAAAATTTATAAAAATATACATATACCTATGTATGGTATAATTAATTCTTTAAATGTAAGTGTAGCAGTTTCAATCATAATTTTTGAAATAATGAGACAAAAAAAAATTTTTATTTAATTTTTTTTATTAAATCTTTTTTTATTTTTAAATAAAGTTGTTTATGATTTTTTAAATATTTAATAAAATTTTCTTTTCCTTTTCCTATATTTTTATTATAAACATTAAACCATGTACCTTTTTTTTTAATTATATTCATATTTAATCCTAAACTTAATATTTCTCTATATTTACATATCCCTTTCCCATAAATAATATCAAATTCTGCTATATTAAAAGGTGGATATAACTTATTTTTTACTACTTTAACTCTTACCTTATTACCTATTATTTTATTATTTTTATCTTTTAAAAACCCTATTTTTCTTATATCTAATCTAATAGAAGCATAAAATTTTAAAGCATTCCCTCCAGTAGTTACTTCAGGATTCCCAAATAATACTCCAATTTTCTCTCTAATTTGGTTAATAAATATAACAGTACTTTTAGTTTTACTTATTATACCTATAAATTTTCTTAAAGCTTGGGACATTAATTTTGCTTGTAACCCTATTTTGTTTTCACCTATTTCCCCAACTAATTCATTTTTAGGTATTAAAGCCGCTACTGAATCTATTACTATTAAATCTATAAGTTCAGATTTTATTAAAGTATCTACTATTTCTAAAGCTTGTTCTCCATAATCAGGTTGACTAATTATAAGTTTATTTAAATCAATTTTTAAATTATTAGCATAATTTATATCAAATGCATGTTCAGCATCTATAAAAACACAATGTCCATTTTTTTTTTGTACTTCAGATATTGCATGTAGGGCTAAAGTAGTTTTTCCTGAAGATTCTGGTCCATAAATTTCTATTATTCTACCTTTAGGATATCCTAATATCCCTAAAGCTATATCTAAGCTTATTGACCCTGTTTTAAATACATTTATAGGAGTTCTAATTTTATTTTTATTCATAATCATAATAGATCCTTTTCCATGATTTTTCTCTATTCTGTTTAATAATTTAATTATTTTTTTTTCTTTATTCATTTTTTTTAAAAAAAAATTCTACTATTTTTTTATTCATTATTATTTTTTTACGTTCTTTTTTTTTATCTATATTATATGTTATTTCTTTAAATATTTTTTCACATATAACTTTTAACCCTCTTGCCCCTAATCCTAGTTTTATAGCTTTTTTAACTATTATATCTATAAATGATTTTTTTATTATAATTTTTATATTATCTAATTTTAATAACTCTATATATTGTTTAATTAAAGAATTTCTAGGTTTTATAAGTATTTTTTTTAAATCTTCTTTAGTTAATTTATTTAAATATGTAATTATTGGTAATCTTCCTAGAATTTCTGGAATTATACCAAATTCTTGTAAATCTTTTGTATTTATATATTTTAATGTTTTATTCTTATTTATATTTTTTTTTCTTTTTATTATACTATCATATCCTATTTCATTACTTTTTTTTATTCTATAATTAATTATTTTTTCTATTCCTTCAAAAGATCCACCAACTATAAATAATATATTTTTCGTTTTTATAGGTATCATATTTTGTTCAGGATGTTTTCTCCCAATAAATGGTGATATATATACTGTTGAATCTTCAAATAATTTTAATAAAGATTGTTGTACCCCTTCTCCTGATACATCTCTAGTAATAGATGGATTTTTACTTTTTCTAGATAATTTATCAAATTCATCTATATATACTATCCCTTTCTCTGCTAATTTTATATTATAATTTGATACTTGTAATAATCTAGTTAATATACTTTCTACATCTTCACCTACATATCCTGCTTCAGTAAATACTGTAGCATCTACTATAACAAAAGGTAAATTTAAAATTTTAGAAATAGTTTTTGCTAATAATGTTTTCCCTGTTCCAGTTTTTCCTATAATTAATATATTTGATTTTTCAATATTTATATTTTTATTTAAATCAGAATTATATATTAATCTTTTATAATGATTATATATAGTTACAGATAATACTTTCTTAGTATATTTTTGTCCTATTACATATTTATCTAAAATTTTGTTTATATATTTAGGGTAAAAAAATATATTTAATTTTTTTTTTATCTTATTATAATATCTCTTATTAATATTTTTTATACAATTATTGCATATATATATGTTTTTATAATTTATTAATTTTTTTTTTCCTTCACAAATTAAACAATAATTATTATTCATTTTTTATTTTCTTTTATATAATATTTTATCTATCATACCATATTTCTTAGCTTTTTTAGATGTCATCCAAAAATCTCTATCTGCATCTTTTTCTATTTTATTAATTTTATTTTTAGTATGCAAAGAAAGAATTTTATATAATTCTTTTTTTATATTTTTTATTTCTTTCGCTTTTATTTCTATATCTGATTCTTGTCCATATATATTTCTTGCTATAGGTTGATGTATCATAATTCTAGAATGTTTTAAACTATATCTTTTTCCTTTTTCTCCTGAACATAACAAAATAGCAGCCATAGAAGCGGCTATTCCTATACAAGTAGTAGATATTTTAGAATTTATTAATTGCATAGTATCATATATTCCTAATCCTGAATATATATCCCCTCCTGGAGAATTTATATATATTTTTATGCTATTATTATTTATAGAATCTAGAAATAATAATTGTGATTGAATTATATTAGATATATCACTATTTATTTCTGTCCCTATAAAAATAATTCTTTTTCCCATTAATTTGGAAAATAAATCTATTTGAGAATAATTTTTATTATTTTTCTCTATAATATATGGATTTATTGTTGTATTTATATAATTATATAATAATAATGTATTTATATTTTTATTAATTGTTTTTATATAATTAATTATTTTATAATTCATTTTTAACTTTATAATTTTAAATAAATATATATATGAAATATAATAAAATAAAAAAAGAATTTTTTTCTTTTTTTAAAAAAAAAAACCATAAAATATACAAATCTTATCCTATTATTAATAAAGATAATAGTAAATTATTTTTTATAAATTCTGGAATAAATCAATTTAAAAAATTTTTTTTAGGTAAAAAAAAAATAAAATATACTAAAATAGCAAATATCCAAAAATGTATTAGAATTACAGGTAAACACAATGATTTAAAATCTGTAGGAAAAGATAATTATCATCATACTTTATTTGAAATGTTAGGTAATTGGTCAATTGGAAATTATGATATTAAAAAAGCTATAAAATATGCTTGGATATTACTTACTAAAATATATAAAATATGTAAAAAAAGAATTTATGTAACAATTTTTAAAGGAAATAAAAATTATAAATTAAAAAAAGATATAGAGACTTATAAATATTGGAAAAAATTTGTTAATAAAAAACATATATTATTTTTTGGACTTAAAGAGAATTTTTGGAAAATAGATAATTTTAAACTATGTGGTCCTTGTACTGAAATACATGTAGATATTCGTAATAATAAATCAAAAAATATTAATAATAAAAAAGGATATAAATTAATAAATAAAAATAATAAATATGTTATAGAACTATGGAATATAGTAAACATAAAATATTTAATTAAAAATAATAAAATTTATAAGAACAATAATTTGTTGTCTAATAATTTTATTGATACTGGTATGGGAATTGAAAGATTATCTATGATATTACAAAAAAAACAATCTACATATGATACAGATATTTTTAAAAAAATAATAAAAAGAATAGAAGAAATTTTAAATATAAAATATAAAATTAATAAAAATCATGATTTTTTAATTAAACTTCTTTCTGATCATATCAGATCTATTTTTATAATTTTTTATAATAATATTGCCCCTAATAATAAAAAATATGGATATATTTTAAGAAAATTAATTAGAAGATGTTTAATTTTTGTTTATAAAATTTTAAATATAAATACTCCTTTTTTATTTAAATTAATAAAAATTGTTTATAAAAATTTTTATAAAAAAATTATTTTAAAAAAATTAATTATTATAGAAAATAAATTAAAAAAAGAAGAAATTTTTTTTTATAAAAATATTAAAGATAATATAAAATTAATGGATTCTTATTTAAAACAAGAAAAAAATATTTTAAAAAATAAATATATCAAAAAAAAAACAATATTATATATTTATTCAACTTACGGTATTCCTTTTTTTATTATTAAAAATTATGCTCATAAACATAATTTAAAAATTGAAAATATTAAAAACTTTATCTAATAATTAAATGGGCTGTACTTACTCTCCCAATTTATTAAATTAGTACCATCAGCGTAGATAATTTTTACTTCTCTGTTCGGAATGGTAAGAGGTAATAACTATCTCTATAAACAACCCATTTAATTATAAATTAAAATTTATTAATAATTTTATGATTCTCTTTTATTGTCTATTCTATTATTTATAAGTAATTACGGATAATTAGTACTATTTAGCTAAAAATATTACTATTCTTACACTTATAGCCTATATATGTTGTAGTCTACAACTATCCTTAAAAAGAAGTTTAATCTTGTGGTAAGTTTCGCACTTTATATGCTTTCAGTGCTTCTCTTTTACGAGCTTAGCTACTCAGCTATGCATCTGGTGATACAACTGATGCACCATAGGCTCGTCCAATTCGGTCCTCTCGTACTAGAATCGGGGCCACTTCAAACTTCTAACGCTCGCAATAGATAGAGACCGAACTGTCTCACGACGTTCTGAACCCAGCTCGCGTGCCACTTTAATGGGCGAACAGCCCAACCCTTGGGACCTTCTACAGCCCCAGGATGTGACGAGCCGACATCGAGGTGCCGAACCTCCCCGTCGATATGAGCTCTTGGGGGAGACTAGCCTGTTATCCCCGGAGTACCTTTTATTCTTTGAGCGATGGCCTTTCCATACAGAAACCACCGGATCACTATGCCCTACTTTCGTATCTGTTCGATTTGTCAATCTCTCAGTTAAGCGCTTTTATGCCATTATACTCTACACACGATTGCCATACGTGTTGAAAGCACCTTTGGAAGCCTCCGTTACTTTTTAGGAGGCGACCACCCCAGTCAAACTACCCACCACGCATTGTCCTAATAATATTAATATTAGTTAGAATATTAATAAATAAAGGGTGGTATTTCACTGTTGACTCCACATTACCTTACGATAATGCTTCATAGTCTTCCACCTATTCTACACATTATTTACTAAAATTCAATACGAAGCTATAGTAAAGGTTCACAGGGTCTTTTCGTCCCATTGCGAGTAATCGGTATCTTCACCGATATTACAATTTCACCGAGCTCACAGCAGAGACAGTATTCAGATCGTTACACCATTCGTGCAGGTCGGAACTTACCCGACAAGGAATTTCGCTACCTTAGGACCGTTATAGTTACGGCCGCCGTTTACTGGGGCTTATTTCGAAAGCTTCATATAACTTTATAAATAAAATTATATTAACAATCTAATTTAACCTTCCAGCACCGGGCAGGTGTCAGACACTATACATCATCTTACGATTTTAGCAGTGTCCTGTGTTTTTGATAAACAGTCGTCTGAATCTTTTTACTGAGACCAATTTTCATTGGCAACTTTTATCCCGAAGTTACAAGTTTATTTTGCCTAGTTCCTTAGCTGTGAATCACTCGAGCACCTTAGGATTCTCTCCTCAACTACCTGTGTCGGTTTTAGTACGATTTCTTATTTATATATATTTAGAGACTTTTCTTGGAAGCTATTACCTATATTATCTATTTTCATAGTACTATTATATTTCGGCATAAATACGCTTTTAACTATATTTATATACCTTTATATTTCAACGTAACAATCCAATATTACGCAATAGTGTCACCACTTCGTCCTCCCATCATAAAAATAATTAAGAAGTATCGGAATATTAACCGATTGTACATCGACTACGCTTTTCAGCTTTATCTTAGATATCGACTAACCCTCAGATGATTAACATGGCTGAGGAAACCTTAGTTTTTTGGTGTATAGGTTTTTTACCTATATTATCGTTACTTATACCTACATTTTCTTTTGTATAATCTCCATAATATTTCTCAATATTACTTCTATGACAATACAATGCTCCTCTACCGTATATATATATTATATACCCATAGATTCGGTAATATACTTATGCCCGATTATTATCCGCGCTAAAAATCTAGACTAGTGAGCTGTTACGCACTCTTTAAATGATAGCTGCTTCCAAGCTTACATTCTAGCTGTTTAAGATTATTAACTTCGTTTAATTCAACTTAGTATATGTTTAGGGACCTTATCTGATGGTCTGGGCTGTTTCCCTTTTGAACATGGATCTTAGCACCCATATTCTCACTGCTATGAAACACACTATATAATTCGGAGTTTATTAAGATTCGGTAGGTTTTGACACCCCCTTATCAAATTAGTAGCTCTACCTATATAGTGTTATAACATAACGCTGCACCTAAATGCATTTCGAGGAGTACGAGCTATCTCCGAGTTTGATTAGCCTTTCACTCCTATCCACAAGTCATCCGAAGATTTTTCAACATCTACCAGTTCAGTCCTCCACTATGTTTTACCATAGATTCAACTTGCTCATGGATAGATCACTCGGTTTCGCGTCTAATTCTTCTGACTAACGCTCTTTTAAAACTCGCTTTCGCTATGGCTACATAACTTAATTACTTAACCTTGCCAGAAAAATTAACTCGTAGGTTCATTATGCAAAAGGCATGCCGTCACTCTATATTACAAAAGCTCCGACTGATTGTAAGCATATAATTTCAGGATCTATTTCACATTTCTTATAGAAATTCTTTTCACCTTTCCCTCACGGTACTAGTTCACTATCGGTTTTTGAGTAGTATTTAGTCTTACCAGATGGTCCTGGCAAATTCAAACAAGATTTCTCGTGTCTCGTTTTACTTAGGTATTATATTTATTTTTATTAATAATTTTATATACTGGACTATCACCATCTATGGTATATTTTTCCAAATATTTCTACTATTATTAATATAAAATAATTATTATATAACCCTATAACCCTATAAAAGCATTATATACAATTATAGTTTAGACTTTTTCGCTTTCGCTCGCCACTACTAACGAAATCACTATTGTTTTCTTTTCCTTTAGGTACTAAGATGTTTCAGTTCCCTAAGTTCACCTTATTTTAAATAAAATCTAAAATAATGTTATATCTTCAATATAACAAGTTTTCTTATTCGGAAATCTGCGGATCATATTATTTTTAAATCCCCGCAACTTTTCGTATTTATTACGTCCTTCATCGCCTCTCAAAACCTAGGCATCCATTATATGCTCTTATTCTTACTTATATATTTTATTCACCAAATAATTACAATCTATTATATTCTATTCTTTTAGAAAAGAGAATCATAAAATTAATTTTTATAATATTTTCAAATATCCAAAATTTAATATTTATTATTTTTTTATTTACAAATAATAAATAATATGGAGAATAACGGATTTGAACCGTTAACCTTCTGTATGCAAAACAGATGCTCTTCCATTTGAGCTAATCCCCCTTTATAATTTTAATAGTCTTGCGTGGAATTGAACCACGAACCTCTACATTATCAGTGTAGTGCTCTTACCATTTGAGCTACAAGACCTATTAAAACAGATAATATAACGTCTTACAATTTAATATATTCATAAATTAAATTTTTTATATAAAACTCTAAAAACAGAGATTTTCCAGCCACATCTTCCGATACGGCTACCTTGTTACGACTTAGCCCTAGTCATTAATCTTATTCTAATTAGTACTTTATAAAGTACCAACTTTAAATAATATTAATTTCCATGGCTTGACGGGCGGTGTGTACAAGACCCGAGAACGTATTCACCGCGCCATTGCTGATGCGCGATTACTAGCGATTCCAGCTTCATAAAGTCGAGTTACAGACTTCAATCCGAACTAAGAATGATTTTAAAGATTAGCTTATAGTTACCTATTTGCAACTTATTGTATCATTCATTGTAGCACGTGTGTAGCCCAAGATGTAAGAGCCATGATGATTTGACGTCATCCTCTCCTTCCTCTTTACTTACGTAAGCTGTCTCATTAGATATCTCAGCATTATCTGTTAGCAACTAATGATAAGGGTTGCGCTCGTTAAAGGACTTAACCTTACACTTCACAGCACGAGCTGACGACAACCATGCAGCACCTTGTATTATGTCCGAAGACTAATCTATTTCTAAATTATTCATAATACATTTAAACCTTGGTAAGATTCCTCGCGTGTTATCGAATTAAACCACATGCTCCACCGCTTGTGCGGGTCCCCGTCAATTCCTTTGAGTTTCAATCTTGCGACCGTACTCCCCAGGTGGATTACTTATCACTTTCGCTTGATAACTGAATTATTATATTAATCCAATTACTAGTAATCATCGTTTACAGCGTGGACTACCAGGGTATCTAATCCTGTTTGCTCCCCACGCTTTCGTGCCTCAGTGTCAGTAGTAAATTAGTAATCTGCCTACGCTTTCGGTGTTCTATGTGATATCTAAGCATTTTACCGCTACACCACATATTCCAATTACTCCATTTATACTCTAGATTATTAGTATCAATAACCATTTTATAATTAAGTTATAAGATTTCATTATTGACTTAACAATCCACCTACGCACTCTTTAAACCCAATAAAACCGGATAACGCTAGTATCCTCCGTATTACCGCGGCTGCTGGCACGGAGTTTGCCGATACTTATTCGTATAATACCTTCAAATTTTTCTTTTAAAAAAAACTTTTATTCTTATACAAAAGTAGTTTACAATCCATAGACTGTCTTCCTACACACGGCATAGCTGGTTCAGAGTTGCCTCCATTGACCAATATTCCTCACTGCTGCCTCCCGTAGGAGTTTGGTCCGTATCTCAGTACCAATGTGGGGGATCGCCCACTAAGGCCCCCTACTGATCATAGCCTTGGTAAGCCATTACCTTACCAACTAGCTAATCAGACAAATGCTTATCTTTTGTCGATCTTTTACCAATCTTTCATAATATATCCTAATAATATATTATATTATAGAGTATTAATCTAAAGTTATTTAGGCTATTCTCTAACAAAAGGCAAATTACATAAGTATTACTCACCCGTTCGCCGGTCGTTATATATTATTAAATTAATAATAATATATATTACCCCTCGACTTGCATGTGTTAAGCTTGCCGCTAGCGTTCATCCTGAGCCAGGATCAAACTCTTATAAAAAAAAAAATAATAATTTTTAATAGTTTATAAAATTTAATCCTAAATATACTCAAAAGTATGACGTTATTTTATCTTTATAATTTTTTTTTAAATAACAAAAATTTTATTATTAAATTATTACATTTAATAATATTATTATAATAATTACTTATTATATAATAAACAAATATAATACATAAATTAACATGGATTTTACAAAAAAAATTAAAAATATAAAAATTCCCAAAAGACTTATAACAAAATTTCCTAAATATTATACAAATGTTAAATTAATGATATTTATTAAAAAAAAAAAAAAAATTATACATGATAAAATATATAATATTTATAAATATTTTAATAAAAATGACATTATAATAGCAAATGATAGTAAATCATATCCTGTAAAATATTATTGCTCAAAAGATAAAATAAAAAATAATATAGAAGTATATTTACTAAAAGAATTAAACCCTATTCATAATATATGGGACATACTAGTAAATCCCGCAAGAAAAATAAGATTAGGAAATAAAATATATTTTAAAATAAAAAAAAATAAATTTATAAAAGCTGAAATTATTGATAACACTACTTCTAAAGGAAGATTACTAAGATTTATTTATGAAAAAGACAATATAAACTTAAAAAAAAATATTTTTAAATTCGGCAAATTCTTACTTCATAAACATTCAAAAAAAAATAAAAATATTCACATTAATAATTATCAAAATGCATATGCAAAAAAAATAGGATCAACAATATTTCCCACTGCAGGAGCTTATTTCCATAAAAACATCTTACTAAATTTAAAATTACACAATATTTTATTTTTAACTATAACACTACATTTAAATTTTAATAAATACTTAAATTTTAACATTAAAAATTTATTTAAATATAATAATTTAAATAGTGAACAATTATTCATAAAAAAAACAATAATAAAAAAAATTTATAAAAAAAAAAAGAAAAAAAAATCAATTAAAATTTGTGCTTTAGGTAGTAACACTCTAAGAGCTATAGAAAATATTATTTTTGATAAAAATGTCCTTATTCCATACAAAGGATATATTAACAAAATGTTTCCTTATCTATACAAATATAAATTCGTTAATTCATTAATTACATATTTTAATGAATTTGATTCTATAAACTTTATCTCTTTATTAAATTTATGTGGACTAAAAAATGTTTCCTATATATATAAAGAAGCTATAAAATTTAATTATAATTTTTTTACTTATGGAGATTTATTATTAATTATATAATATATTATATATAATAAAATACATTCTATGATTAATAAAAACTATAGATTAGTCGTCTTTAAAGATATTAATAATAATAAATTCTTTATTACTAAATCGACTATTATTACAAAAGAAACTATAGAAATTAAAAATAAAATTTATCCTTTATATAAAATGGAAATTTCTAAATACTCTCATCCATTTTATATAGGACATTTAAAAAATAAAAAAAAAACTGGTAGAATAGAAAAATTTAAAAATAAATATAAAAAATATTATAAATTATAATACATTACTTTTTAATTTACTTATTGACAATGTCTTGTAATTATCATAATACTTATAATAATACTTTATAGAACCTACTAATGCTATCATAGCTGCATTGTCTTTTATATAATCTTTATTCTTATTTATATATAAATTCCATTTATTTTTATATGAAATTTTTCTTATTTTTTTATTTAATTCTTCATTATAAGATACTCCTCCTGTAATAACTAAATTAGTTATATTAGTTAATTTTATAGCTTTATAAATTTTTTCTTTTAAAATTATAAAAATAGTTTCTATAAAAGATTTACATAAATCTTTTATATTTATTTTTTTTTTATTTTCTTTTATAAATCTTTTTAAATAAGTAATTAATCCACTAAAACTAAAATTTAACCCTTTAACTTTAGGTCTAGGGAATTTATATAAAAATTTCCCTTTTTTTGAATATTTTTCTATTTTACTTGGCCCATTATAATATTCAAACCCTAAATAAATTGATACTTTATCAAATAAATTACCTAAACTATCATCTAAAGTCCGTCCTATTTCTTTAATATTTAAAAAACTTTTTATTAAAAATATTTTAGTATGACCTCCACTTAAACTAAAACATAAATAAGGGAATTTAGGATATCTTTTTCTTTTATTATATATAAAACTAGAAAATATATGTCCATGTATATGATTTACTCCTATTAATGGTATATCCAATGATAATGCCATAGATTTAGAAAAATTCTCCCCAACCATTAATGATCCTATTAATCCTGGACCTTTCGTGTAAGATATTGCATTTATATCTTTTATTTCTATTTTAGATTCTTTAATCGTTCTTTTTACTATATAATATATTTTACATAAATGTAAATTATTCGCTACATTCGGTTTAACACCTTTAAATTCATTATGTCGTATTTGTGTATATGTATTATTATAACATACAATATTTCCTTTAATTATGGCACAAGAAGTATCATCAAAGGATGTTTCTATACCTAAAATAATTTGTTTTTTTTTAAATATCATATATATTTTAATTGTTTATTTGTTATATTTTTTTTCTATGCTAAAATTATATATATATAATCTACAAAATTAATTATGAAAAACTTACTAAAAAAATTTAAATTTAGAAATTTAATATATAATACAACAAAAAACATTCATCTTTTTAAAAAAAAAAACTATTTTTATTTTGGAATAGATCCTAATTATAGTTCTTTACATATAGGTCATTTATTAGGAATTTCTTTAATAAATAGATTATACAAATTAGGATATAAAAATTTAATTATAATATTAGGTGGCGCTACTTCTTTAATAGGAGATATTAAAAATAAAAATAAAAAAAATAAACATAAAATTTTAAAAAATATAAAATTGATTAAAAATCAACTATATAAAATTATAAAAAATAAACAAATACTTATATTAAACAATATTAAATGGTTAAAAAAAATAAAATTATTAAAATTTTTATTAAAAATTTTAAAAAAAATTTCTATAAATTCTATATTAAAAATTAAAATTATAAAAAAAAAATTAAATAATAATAAAAATATAAAATTTACAGAATTCATATATCATATATTACAAGGATACGATTATTTATATCTAAATAATAAATTTAAATGTAGTTTACAAATAGGAGGCGCTGATCAATGGAACAATATAATTACTGGAATTAAATTAATAAAAAAAATAAAAAATAAAAAAGTTCATGGGTTTACTTTCCCTCTATTATTAAATTCTAAAGGTATAAAATTTAGTAAAAGTAATAAAAATATTAAAAATATTTGGATCGATAAAAATAAAACTTCTATTTATAAATTATATCAATATTTAATTAATTTATCAGATAAAGAAGCTATTAATTATTTTAAACAATTTTCTTATCTAAATATAAAAAAAATAAAAAAAACTATATTAATACATAATAAATTTAAACATAAAAAATATTTACAAAAATATTTAGTTAAATATTTTATTTCTTGGATACATAATAAAAAAACATATTATGAAATAATTTCTGTAATGAATATTTTATTTAAAAAAAAAATAAAAATTAAATATATTATAAAAAATATTAAGTTAATTAAAAAATATATTAAAAATATTAATATTAATATTAATCCTAATAAAACATTTACTATATATAATATCATTGCAAAAAATAAAATAATTTTTAAATCTAATACTGAATATAAAAACTTTATTAAAAATAATGGTATATTATTAATTAATTGTCAACAAATTTATAATCATATAATTAATTTAAATAACTTAATCTATAATAAATATTTATTATTTCAAAAAGGTAAAAAAAAATTTTTCTTATTAAATTTAAAATATAAATAACAAATTATACATGAATAATTTTATTATTAAAGAAATTAATAAAGATATTAATAATGGTTTATCTAAAAAAAAATTAAAATTTCGATTTGCTCCCGAACCTAACGGAGTATTACATTTAGGACATGTAAAAGCTCTTTATATAAATTTTAAATTAGCTAAACTATTTAACTGTAAAATTAATTTAAGATTTGATGATACTAATCCAAAAAATGAGAATCTATTTTATGTAAAAAAAATTATAAATAATATAAAATGGTTAGGGTTTAAATGGAATAAATTATCTTTTACTTCTGATTATTTCTTAATCTTATATAAATGGGCAAAAAAATTAATAATTAAAAAAAAAGCTTATATACAATATTATAATAAAAATACACAAAAGAATTATAATGTCTACGATATTGATAAAAATCTATATCATTTTAATAATATGAAATTAGGTAAATATGACGAAAATATGTTTGTTCTTAGAGCTAATATTTCAAAAGAATTACCTAATTATCATTTAAAAAATCCTATAATATATAGAATAATTAAAAAAAATCATTATAAAACACTTAATAAATGGTGTATTTATCCAACATATGATTGGGCCCATGGACAATCAGACTATATAGAAAAAATATCACATTCATTATGTTCTATAGAATTTCAAAATCATAAACCTTTATATAACTTGTTTATAAATTATATATATAATAAAACTTTTAATTCATTAAAACCTAAGCAAATAGAATTTTCTAAATTAAATATAATAGATACTATTACCAGTAAACGACAATTTAATTATTTAATTAAAAAAAAAATTATTAAAAATTATGAAGATCCTCGATTGTCTACTCTTAATTCTTTTAAAAAAAAAGGTTACAAATCTATATATATTATTAATTTTATTAAAAAAATAGGTTTCACTAAAAGAAATTATAATATATCTATTAAAACATTAGATATAGAAGTAAAAAAAATTTTAATAAAAAAAGCCCCTATTATTATGGTTTTATTTAATCCTATTAAATTAATAATTAAAAATTTTAAAAAAAAATATGTTAAATGGATTAAATTAAATAATAAATATAAAATCCCATTTACTAGGTATATATATATAGAATATGATGATTTCAAATTAAAACATGATAATACTTTTTATAGATTATCATTAAAAAATTATATCCGATTAAAATATTCTTACATCATTAAAGCTTATAAAATTATAAAAAAAAAAAATAAAATTAAAAAAATTTATTGTAAAATATATAAAAATATAAAAAATATTAAAAGTACTATACAATGGGTATCTTATAATTTTATAAAAAAAATTAAAATATTAAATTATAAATATATTTATTTTAATAAAAAAAAAAATAAAATTTATAATATAAATAGTCTAAAGTCTATTATAGGATATACTGATAAAATTTATATAAAAAACTTAAAAATAAATAATATATATCAATTTTTAAGAATAGGTTTCTTTTATTTTTATAAAAAAAATAATTTTATTAAAATATTATATATGGAAAAAAAATACTAAAACCTAATGTATTATTATTTTAATTATTTTTACCGGACATATTTTTGTAGCTTTACTTAAATATCTTGTAAATACATTATCTATATTTTTTAATATATAATTATTTTTTTTTAATTTAGATTTTAATAAAACAGATTTTCCATCTATTTTAGACATACTAAAAAATAAAGGGCATACTAATACACAACTATTACATCCGATACATTTATCTCTTTTATAAATTATAGTGATCATATTAATACTTAATTGTTAATTATTTTATATATTTTATTATTTGTATATACTTTAAATTCTACTTTTATACTACATATTTCTCCTTTTTTTACTTCACTTACCTCTTTTTTTTTTTTATTAATTATTTTTTTTACTTTAGTTTCTTTAACTCCTATTTTATTCCCTATAATATAAATATTATCAAAAATCTCTAAATTATATGATTGTATTAACATTATCATCACTTTAATTTTATTATAAAATTTAATTACTTTTCCTATATATATTTTTTTTTTTAAAGATAACGATCCACTATTTTGTGTCCATTCTCCTATCCTTTGACCTAAATAATATCCTGACCAAAAACCTCTATTATAGACACAACTTAATTTATATATCCAATCATTAATTTTCTCTTGTGTATAAGATTTATTCACGATAGATTCTATCGCTTCTTTATAACATTTAGTAATTACACTAACATATTCAGGGGATTTACCTCTACCTTCAATTTTTAATATATTTATCCCAGTATCTATAATTTTATCTAAAAAATTAATAGTACATAAATCTTTAGAAGACATTATATATTCATTACTAATTTTATAACTTAAATTAGATTTATAATCTTTAACTAAATATTCTCTACGACAATTTTGTTTACAAGCACCTCTATTAGCAGATGAATTATAAGTATGTAAACTTAAATAACATTTTCCTGATACAGCCATACATAAAGACCCATGACAAAATATCTCTATTTTTATTTTTTTTTTCGAAAATCCTTTAATATTATTTTTTTTAATTAAACTACAAATATTTTTAATTTGATTTAAATTTAATTCTCTACTTAAAACTATAACATCTGAATATTTAGAGTAAAATTTTAAAGATTCTATATTTGTTATATTTAATTGTGTGGAAATATGTATAGGTAAATTTAATTTATTTGAATAATTTATTACAAAATTATCCATAGCTATTATCCCATCTATATCATATTTCTTACATGTTTTTAATATTCTTTTTACTAATAAAATATCATGATCATATATTATAGTATTTAATGTTAAATATTTTTTTATTTTTTTTTTTTTACATATATTAGATATTTTTCTTATATCTTTAATTTTTAAATTGCTATTCACAGCTCTCATATTTAATTGTTCTACTCCAAAATATATAGAATTTGCTCCTGATTCTATAGCAGCGTATAACGATTCATAATTATTAATAGGCGACAATAATTCTATCTTTTTCATATTTTTTTTTAAAATTTAATTATATTATTATTAATAATAATAAATAATAATTTATTAATTATTATTCCTCAATAGCTCATCTGGTAGAGCATCTGACTGTTAATCAGAAGGTAGCTGGTTCGAATCCAGCTTGAGGAGTTTATTTTTATTAATATGTATATTCTTAATGATGTCTTAATCACAAATAAAATGAAAATTATAAAAAAAAACCTTTATTATATTATCTAATATTTAATAAAAATTATAAATTTAAATTAAATCTATTACTTAATAAAGTAATAAATATTACTTTTAATTATACCTGTTGTATATCATGTTTTTATAAACTCCCTATCTTTAAAGATGGATATTGTAAAAATTGTTTTTTTAATTCTTTTTATATAGGAATTTATCATCCTACTAAATGTACTTCTCATTTAAATATAGAACATATTAATTTAAAAAAAGAAAAAAAAATAGAATTACAAGATCATATTATATATATATCATTAACTGGAAATATAAAAGTTGGTATAACTATAAAAAAAAATTTTTTAAATAGATTAATGGATCAAGGGGCTCTAAAAGCTATAATTCTAGCTATAACACCTAATAGATATTTATCAGGTATTATAGAAAATATTTGTAAAAAAATAATTCCAGATAGAACTAATTATATTAATATGTTAACTAATAATTTTCTCAAAAATATTAACTTAATAAATATTAAAAATAAAATTTTTAATTTTATCTTAAAATTTTATAAAAAATATAAAAATTATTTATATAAAAATAATACCATTTACAATTTTATATATCCAGTTTTTAAATATCCTAAAAAAATTAAACTATTTAATTTAAATTACTCCAATAATATTATACAATATAAGCTAATAGGTATTAAAGGCCAATATTTAATATTTACAAATAATACCGTACTAAATATGAGAAAACATATAGGATATTCTATAAATATTAAGATATTTTAATTTTGTTTTTAATTTTTATTTTTATATTATATTATTAGTGCGGAGTGGAGCAGTCTGGTAGCTCGTCGGGCTCATAACCCGAAGGTCATAGGTTCAAATCCTATCTCCGCTATATCTATATAATTTATTCTTTTTTATTATATCATTAAAAAAAAATTGCAAATATGATTATTGATATTATTACTTTATTACCTAAATTTTGGAAATATTCTATAAAATATCATCCTATAATTAATAAAGCTATAATTAAAAAATTAATTAAAATTAATATATTCAATTTAAAAAAATATGGTATAAAAAAAGGAAAAAAAATATATATAGATGATTATCAATATGGGGGAGGATATGGTATGATACTAAAAATTGAACCTATTTATAATTGTATCTCTAGTTTAAAAAAAAAATATGATTATATAATTTTTTTAACCCCAGATTCTAAAATTTATAATCAAAACGATGCTATTAAATTATCTAAAAAAAAAAAAATATTATTCATATGTGGACATTATAAAGGTATAGATCAAAGAGTTAGAGATTATATAATAACAAAAGAATATTCTATAGGAAAATATATATTGTCTAATGGCGATTTATCTACTTTAATAGTTATAGATACTATAATTAGATTAATCCCTGGTGTAATTGGGAATATAAAATCTACTTATACTGATACTTTTAATAATAATTCATATGAACATCCATTATATACTAGACCATATAATTTTAAAAATATGATAGTTCCTAAAATTTTACTATCTGGTAATCATACAAAAATTAATAAATGGAGAAAAAAAAAAATTAAAAAAAAAATAAAATTATTAAATAAAGGCACCAAGTAGATTCGAACTACTGTATAAGGTTTTGCAGACCTTAGCCTAACCTCTCGGCCATGGTGCCATATATATTATTAATTAATAATGTAACTAAACTAATATGAATAAAAAAATTAGAGTAAGATTTGCTCCTAGTCCTACTGGTGCATTGCATATCGGTGGACTAAGAACTGCCTTATATAATTATTTATTTGCTAAAAAATATAATGGTGATTTTATCTTACGTATAGAAGATACAGATATAAAAAGAAATATTAAAAAATCTATTAACTATATCTTAAAGACATTAAAATGGTGTAAAATAAAATATAATGAAGGGTTTCATAAAAAAGGTAAGTACTGTCCATATATTCAATCAAAAAGAATATTTATATATAAAAAATATTTAAAAAAATTAATTAATAATAACTTTGCTTATTATTCATTTGAAACAAAACAAGAATTAAATATATATAAAACAAAATATAAAAATTTTATATATAATTCTTTAACTAGAAATAAATTAAAAAATTCTTTAACATTAAATTCTACCTTAACGAAAAAATACATAAAAAATAAAAACTATGTAATAAGACTTAAAACACCTACAAATTATAATATTATTTTTTATGATAAGGTATATGGTCAAATAAAAATTAATACAAATGAAATTGACGATAAAATCTTATTTAGATCGGATTCAACTCCTACTTATCATTTAGCTAGTGTTATTGATGATCATATTATGAAAATTTCTCATATAATTAGAGGAAAAGAATGGATATCTTCTACACCTATACATATTCTTATATATAATTATTTTAATTGGA
Organism: Candidatus Shikimatogenerans bostrichidophilus; assembly: GCA_029851325.1. GTDB lineage: Bacteria > Bacteroidota > Bacteroidia > Flavobacteriales > Blattabacteriaceae > Shikimatogenerans > Shikimatogenerans bostrichidophilus_F. Next base: position 90,488 of record CP099830.1, on the reverse strand, counting down.
ATTTACCTAATTTTGTCCATTTGCCTTTAATATTAAATGATATTGGAGGTAAAATTAGTAAAAGATTAAATTATAATGATTCTGTGCCTATTTATCCAATAAATTCTAAACATTTTAATATAAAAAATAGTTATAAAAAAAAAGGATTTTTACCAAAGGCTTTTATAAATATAATTTCTTTATTAGGATGGTCTCCTAATGCTAACAAAGAAATTTATACTTTTAACAATATTATAAAATTATTTGATTTGAATAATATTAGTAAAAAAGATGTCCATTTAAATTATAAAAAATTTTGTTGGATAAATAAACAATATATAAATAATAGTAATTCTCACTTTATTGATAATATTTTATTAAAATTTTTAAAAAAAAAAATAAACAATAAAAAAATAAAAACTATATATCTAAAAAAAATTATTAAATTAACTAAAAATAGAATTTCTTTAATTAATGATATATGGAATGTTTCTTATTATTTTTTTATAAATCCTATTCAATTTAATATACCTAATTATATTTCTCTTTTTATAAAAAAAAAATATACAGAAATACTATTTTTTTTTAATCAAATAATTTTATTTTTTAAAAAAAAAAAAAAAAAAAAAGAAATTGAAATTTTTTTAAATAAAATCTCTAATATAATATATTTAAAATTATTAAGAATATCTTTAGTTGGTAAGTTAATAGGGATAAATATGTTATATATATTATCCTTAATTAATAATAAAATTATTATAAATAGAATTAATTATTTTTTAAAACAAATAATTATTAAATAATAGATTAGATTATATTTATTTCCCTATACAAAATTTAGTAAAAATATTATTTAAAACCTCATTATTATCAAAATTTTTCCCATGTATATTATATAAAAATTTTAAAGATCTTCTTAAATCTATAGATATAAATTCTAAAGATTTTTTTTTTAAATAATCTTTTTTTATTTTATTTATATTTTTTAATGTTTGTCTTAATTCTTCATAATGTCTTATATTATTTATTAAGATATTATTTTGAATTATTTTATTAGGTATTTTTCTTTTTAAATAATCTATTATATTTTTAATCCCTATTTTTTTTTTAGCTGAAATAAAAATAATATTATATATATATTTTTTTATTTTAATTTTTCTAATCTTTTTTAATTTTAAATTATTCTTTAAATCTATTTTATTCGCTATTAATAATAAATCTTTTTTAAAAAATTTATTAATAATTTGTTTTTTTAATTTTTTTATATTTTTTTTTAATAAATTATAATCAAATACATAAAAAATTATATTCGATTTCTCTATATTTTTAAATGTTTTTTTTATACCTATTTTTTCAATATTTGATTTAGATTTTCTTATCCCGGCAGTATCAAACAAATAAAAATTAAAATTATTTATTAATATATTCCCTTCTACTATATCTCTAGTAGTACCAGGTATATTAGATATAATCGATTTATCTTCATTAATTAACGTATTCATTAAAGTAGATTTCCCTGAATTAACAGGCCCTATTATAGATATATATAGTCCTTTTTTTATTATATAACTTATTTTAAAAGAATAAATTAATTTTTTTATTTTTTTCTCTACATATAATATTTTATTATATATTTTTTTACTATTTATATTTATATTTTCCTCTATAAAATCTAAATTTACTTCTATATATGATAAAATATTCAATATTTTTTTTTGTATTTTTAATATAACCTTATATAATTTATTTTTTATTAAATTATTAATTGCTATTTTATGTTCTATTTCATTTTCGCATTTTATAGTATCTAATACTGATTCAGCTTCTAATAATGTTATCTTTTTATTAAAATATGCCCTATAAGTAAATTCCCCCTTTTTAGCCAATCTACCCCCATTCTTTATTATAATTTTTATAATTTTATTTTGTATATAAATAGACCCATGACAATAAATTTCTACTAAATCTTCTCCAGTATAAGAATTTGGATTTTTAAAATATATAATTATTACTTTATCTATTATTTCTTTATTATCTTTTATAATTCCTAAATTAGCTTTTTCTTTATAAATTTTTTTTTTTTTATTTACAAAAATTTTTTTTATAATTTTTATAGATTTATCCCCTGATATTCTTATAATCGATATTGCTCCTATACCTAAAGGACTTGAAATAGCTGTAATAGTATCATTATCATTTTTATATATAATATAATTATTCATTATTTTTTTTATTTTTATTTTACATGCTATGCGGATGAAGGGATTCGAACCCTTAATTCTATAATATAGAACTAGATCCTAAGTCTAGCGTGTATACCTATTCCACCACATCCGCAAATATACATTTGTTTTTTATATCTAAAAATTTATATTCTAAAATATTAAAAGAATATATAGAACTTATTGATATCCATTTATTATATTTGAAATACCATTTTAATCTATAGGAAAAAAACCCATATTTTAAATATGTAGCTATAAAAGGATGTACATATAAATAAATTCTATTCCTATTCTTTTTAATTATATAATAATTATATAAAAAATTTTCTATTCTTTTTATATTAAAATATATATATTTATTTTTTATTTTAATTTTTTTCTTATTTATAAAATAAGAATTTTTTTCTCTAGTAATTTCTATTAAATTAAATTTACTAGGAGGTAATATTTTATGTTTAATATCATCATTTTTCATTTCTTTTTTTATAGCATAATAAATTTTTTTTTTATATTTTTTTTTATTTATATCTATAAGATCTATAATTATTATACCTCCCATATTTCTTAGTCTAATTTGCCTAACTATTTCTTTAATGGCTAATAAATTTACTTTAAAAGCATTATAATTATTTATCATATTACTATTTATATCTATTACGTTTAATGCTTCTGTTTGTTCTATAATTAAATTAGATCCATCGGATAAATATATATATTTACCAAATAAAATTTCTTTTTGTTTATCTATCCCATATTTATTAAATATAGATATATTTTTATTTTTATAATATTTTATAAGTTTTATTTTTTTTTTATCTAATACATACAAATAAAATCTTATTTCATTACATAATTTATAATTATTACAAATTATATTATTATAATTTATAGTTTTCCTTTTAAATATATTATAAAAAATATTATTATTATTATATACTTTTTTTATTTTTTTATTTTTTATTTTTAAAAAAATCTTATACCATATTTTTAATAAAATATAAATTTCTAATTTTATATTGTTTTTTTTTATTTTTTCTTTTTTAGCTAAAGTCCTAATTATACAACCAAAATTATAAGGTAATTTTACCTTGATTTTTTTTTGTTTTATTTTTTTAGATACAAATTGTTTTTTAGAATATGGGATCAATATAATAAATCTACCTATTAATGTAATTTTACATGTTAATTTTGGCCCTTTATTATATATAGTATCTTTAACTACTTGTACTATTATATATTGTCCTATTTTAAAAATATCTACTACATTATTCTTCTTATTTTTTATTTTTATTATTTTTTTATTCTTTAATGATAAATAATTAACTCCTATGTCATCATAATTTAAAAATCCATATTTATTATATCCTATATCTAAAAAAACAGCATTCATCCCTTTATATATATATATAATTTTCCCTATATATATATCCCCTACATATATTCTTTTATTTATATTTATATTATTATGTAATTCTACTAATTTATTATTTTCTAATATTGCTATATTAATATAATTATTTATTACATTTATTATTAAATTTTTTATCATTAATTAGATATTATTTTCTTTTTTTTTTATGTCTATTTTTTCTATTTCTTTTTTTTCTTTTATGAGTAGCTATTTTTTTTCTTTTTCTTTTTCTTCCATTTGGCATAATTTATATTATTTATTTTTTTTTTAAAAATATAAAATTTAAAAATAAAAAAAAAATATTATACATAATTCTTTTTTACTTTTTATAAAGTTATAGCTGTATAGTTATTTACTTAATTTATAATTAGCCTAATTTTTTTTTTAAAATAAATATAATATAATAATTAAGGTTCATTTCCTAATTTTTATTTATTACTAATATAATAACCTATATATAATTATAAACAATAAATTTAAAGCCATTATATGCTACTTATATAATATATTTTTATTATAATTTATCATTTAAAATAAATAAATATAGTAATTGTATAAAAAAATTTAATTATAACATTTTATTATATCATTAATTTTAATATTATTAAAATTTTTTATAATTACTCCAAAATCATATCCTTTTTTTACTTCATTAACATTTTTATTAAATCTTTTTAAAGAAAATATATAACCATCATATATAATTTCATTATTTCTTATAATTAATATTTTATTTTTTTTATATATTTTTCCTTCTAATACAAAACATCCAAATATATTATTTTTTTTTATTTTAAATATTTGTATGACTTTTGCTTTACCTATAAAATTTTTATTATTATCAATATTATCTTTTATTTTTTTTTTTAAAAAATCTATAATATCATATATTAAATTAAATATATATATTTCTATTTTTTTATTATAATAATCTTTCTTTTTATTTATAATTTTTTTTACATTAAATCCTATTATTATAGCGTTTGAGGCTCCAGCTAATAATATATCCGATTTAGTTATATTTCCTACAGATTTTTGTATTATATTTATAAAAATATCTTTATCTTTAGATATTTTTTGTATTTCATCTGAAATTACATCTATTGATCCATCAACATCACCTTTAATAATTACATTTAATATTTTATAATTATTAGTATTTTTTTTATTTGAATATTTTGTTTTAATATTAATATTATGTTCTCTTATTAATAATTTTCTTTTATTAGATATCTCCTTTATAATTTTTTCACTATTAAATACATTAAATTTTTCACCTGAATATGGAGCTCCATTAAAACCTATTACAATAGCAGGATTAGAAGGATATACTTTCTTAATTTTTATATTATTTTGATTATACATGCTTTTTATTTTACCATAATAAATCCCAGATATTATATAATCACCTAATCTTAATATTCCTTTTTGTACTAATAATTTAACTATATATCCTTTCCCTTTATCTAAAGAAGATTCTATAATAGTCCCACTACTTAAAGTATTAATGTTTGTAATTAAATTTAGTTCTTTAGATTTTATTAATATTTTTTTTATTAATTTATCTATTCCATATCCATTTTTTGTTGTAACTTCTTGTGACAAATATTCCCCCCCCCAATCTTTTAATAAAATATTCAAATTAGATAATTGTTCTTTTATTTTATTTACATTAGAATTCTTTTTATCTATCTTACTAAATACAAATATTATAGGTATATTATCTGATTTTGCATTATTAATACATTCTATAGTTTGTTTCATAACCCCACTATCTGATGAAATTACTATAATTGCAATATCTGTAATTTTTAACCCCCTATATCTCATAGAGACAAAAGATTCATGACCAGGAGTATCTATAAAAGTTATACTTTTATCTTTTTTTATTTTTACATTATATATACCTATATGTTGAGTAATTGAACCATATTCTTTCGAAATTGTATTAGTTTTTCTTATATAATCTAATAAAGAAGTTTTTCCATGATCTACATGCCCCATAATAGTTACTATTGGGGGTCTTTTAATTAATTTTTTATTATTGTTTGTATTTTTCTTAATATTAATAGAATCAATAAAATTTACTTTATATCCTAACTCATTACATATTAATAAAATTAATTCTTTGTCTAATCTATAATTTACTGTAACTATTATACCTAATGATAAACAAATTTTTATTATAACTGTCGTATCTACATTTAATATTAATGATAAATCATTAATATTAATAAATTCATATACATCTACTTCATTGTTATTATTATTATTATTTCCCTCATAATAGGTATTATTATTTAATTTATTCTTTTTTTTTTTATTAAAATTATAATAATTTATAGGTAATACTAATTGTTGTTGTATTTGTATTAATAATAACCTATTTATTATTAAGAATGTATTTATTATTTTAATTTTTATAAAAAAAATAATATATTTTATAATTTTTTTATATATTAACATTAATTTATAATTATTTAATTAATTATAATGTACATAATTTTATATTACCTATTTTTTTTATTTTTATATTCTATTATATCAATCTTTTCTTTATTATATTTAAATTCTTTTAATATATTATTTAATCTTGACTTTTTTACTCCTAAACATGCACCTATTGCATTTATCATTTTGTTTTTAGAATAAACTATAATTTTATATTTCTTATCTGGTATTATTATAATTTTTTTTATTTTAATTATTCCTTCTAAAATTTCTGGAACTTCTAATTTAAAAATTTCTTTTATAAACAATTTATCTTTTCTAGATAAAATTATTTTAATTTTATTAATATATTTATTATAAAAAACTTTTAAAACTAAAAAATTGTAATAATTATTAATTTTAAAATAATTTTTATTAATATAATTATTATCTATTTTATAATATAATTCATTATTATATTTGTCATTTAAAATTAATAAATTATTTACAATATTTTTTACTTTTACTTTTATAAGTTGTCCTATTTTATTTTTATAATATTTATATTTTATATTATTTAAGATAAAATCAATTTTTTTATATATTTGTTTTATTATTTTTATTAAAATTTTTCTTTTTAAAGTTATATTTTTATTTATATAATCACCTTTTTTATAATTTGATTTTATTTTATCATTAGCTATTAATACTTTTTTATAAATTTTTATTTTCCCTTTTTTAAACTTTATTTTTATATTCTTTTTATATTTATTATTTAATATAAATAAAACAGATTCTTTTATTATAGAAAATATTTTATTTTTATTAATATTTTTATTTAAAAAAAAAGAATAAATTAAATTATTATTATTCATATATATTTAAATTTAATTTTTAAATGGAATACATAACTAAAAAATGTTTTAAACAACTAAAAAAAAAACTTTTTTTATTAGAAAATAATATAAAAAAAAAAATAATTAATCAAATGACAAAGGCTTTAGAAAAAGGAGATTTGTCTGAAAATTATGAATATATATCTGCTAAAGAATCTTATCAATTCTTACAAATAAAAATTAATAAATTAAAAAATATCATTTTAAATTCTAAAATTATAGATGTAAAAAATAAAAATAAAAATATAATATCCATGTTCTCTATAGTAACTATAAAAAATCTAAAAAATAATAAAATAAATAAATATACTATAGTATCTAATCCTGAATCTAATATAAAAAAAAATAAAATATCTATTAATTCTCCTATTTCTTTATCTTTACTAGGTAAAAAAATAGGTGATATTATTATATTCCCTAATACTAAAATAAAATATAAAATTCTTAATATAGAATAAATTATGTATAATAATATTTTTAAAAAAATTATAAAAAAAGAAATAGAATCTTATATAATATATGAAACTAAAAATAATATAGCTATTTTAGATATTAATCCTATTATTATAGGACATACATTAACTATCCCTAAAAATATTAACAATAGTAATATCTTTGATATGGATAAAAAAAAATATATATCCTTAATGAATTTTAGTTATAAAATAGCAAAAATTTTAAAAAAAACTATAAAATGTAAAAAAATTTCATTATCAGTTATAGGGTTGGACATAAATTATGTACATGTCCATTTAATACCTATTAATACTATAAAGGATTTAAATTTTGAAAATAAAATAAAAATGTCAAAGATTAAATTTATTAATTTATTAAAAAAAATAAAAAAAAATTTAAAATAAAGTAAATATATAAGCCGGATTCTGTTATATATATAAATATATATATACTTTATCATTTATCTAGTATATATGTTACCATATATATCTTTATCTGTCTACCAACCATTCTTTATCGAGAAAATAAGTAATGGTATACTATATGACATTTCACTATACAGAGTTTACAAGATTTCACTATAAAATATAATAAAATTATTATACTATACATACTTTCTGTTGCACTATTCCTCATCTCACGATGGACGGATGTTATCCGTTGTATTTCTCTTTAGTGTCCAGACTTTCCTCATTTTTTTTTTTTTTAAAAAATGCGATAAAGATATTTACTTTATTTTAAATATATATAATATATAAAAATTTTATTTTTTATATATTTTTTTTTCATAAAAATAGTCTATTAATATTTGCTTATTATTATTTTTTATAGCTTTTTGAGCTAATTTATTACATTTTTCATTATAATAATTATTATTATGACCTCTAATCCAATTAAATTTTATTATTTTAATATTAAATTTAAATAATTTATACCATAAATCATAATTTTTTTTTATTTTAAAATTTTTATTTATAATATCTATTATATATTTAGAATCTGAATATATATTTATATTTGAATAAATAAATTTATTTATTTTTTTTATAGCATAAATAATAGCAAATAATTCCATTCTATTATTTGTAGTATATCTAAATTTATATGAATATTCTTTATAAAAATTCTTAGATTGTATTATAATACCTATACCTCCTGGTCCAGGATTCCCACTTGAAGATCCATCTGTATAAATATTTAAATAATTATATAAATTTTTTTTATTTATAAAATGGCAATAATATACTAGGAATTTCAATATTTGTTTTTTTTTGATATAATTCAATAATAGAAGCTAATATTCTAGGTATAGATAAACTACTACCATTTAAAGTATGACAATTTTTTATTTTATTATTCTTTTTATATTTAATATTTAAATTATTAGATTGATAATCTAAACAATTAGATAAAGAACTTACTTCTAACCACATCTTTTGTCCTACTGAATATACCTCAAAATCATAAGTTATAGATGAAGTAAAAGAGATATCATGACTAGGTAATAACAATATTCTAAATATTAATTTTAATGACTTCAAAAGATTTTTAATATGATTTAACATTTTATTTAATCTTATATTAGAACTTTTTTTATCACTTATTTCTATAATTTCTACTTTACCAAATTGATGTATTCTATTTAATCCTTTTACTTTTTTCCCATATGATCCTGCTTCTCTTCTGAAACAATTGGTATAAGTTTGAGATTTTATAGGTAAATCTGTAATATTAAATATTTTATTTTTATAAATATTAATTAAAGGTACTTCTCCAGTAGGTATTAAATATAATTTATCTTTATTTATATTATATATTTGATTTTTTTTTTGTGGATATTGTCCAGTTCCATATAAAGAATTTTTAGTAACTAAATATGGTAATTCATATTCTTTATATCCTTTTATGTTATTGTAATAAATAAAATATTTTACTAATGCATTATATAATTTTAATCCTAATCCTGAATAAATAACAAATCCTGACCCACTTATACTACTTGCTAATTTCGTATCAAATAGTTCAAATCTCTTTGCTAATTCTATATGAGATAAATAATTATTATGTTTTATTTTTTTATAATTACCATATTTATATATTATTATTTTATTTTTATTTTTTTTTTTTAAATAAAAATCATTTAATATATTAGGTATTAATATTATTT
>CP099830.1:63256-80919 GCA_029851325.1 Candidatus Shikimatogenerans bostrichidophilus | reverse complement strand
ATTATATATATATAATTTAGAATAATTATTAATTTTTTTAGATAACTTATCTATTTTATTTTTTATTAAATTATTTTTTTTATATAAATATAAAATATCATATATTAAATTTATATTTTTAAATTTTCTAAGTTCTAAACTTTTAATTAATTTATTTTTATTTTTTTTTATAAAAGATATTTTTAACATTTTTATTTATTTTTTTTAAAAGTTAATTCTATAGGTACTCCATAAAAATTAAAAATATATTTTCTTATTAATGATTCTATATATTTTATATAATTTAAATTTATATTTTTTTCTAAATTTGAAATAAAAATAAAATTAGGAAACATTTTATCTTTAATTTGATAACAAAATTTAATTTTTAATATCTTATTTTTTATTTTAAATTTTTTATTATTAATTTTTAATAATAAATTTTTATTTAAATAACTAGTTAAAAATTTTTTATTTCTATTTATATATATATTAAAAAGAAGTTTTTTAAACTTTTTAATTTTTTTTTTTTTAAAATTATATTTTAAAGATAAATAATAAACAGGAATATATTTATTAATATAATTTTTTTTTTCCCTTTTAAAATTAATAATTTGTTTAGTAGTTAATAAATCACATTTATTTATAATAATAATTATCCCTTTTTTATATTTAATAATTAATTTTTTTATATATAAATCATTTTTATTAAACCCATCTAAAATATCTATTATTAATATACATATATCTGATTCTTTAATAATTTTTTTAGTATTTAATAAATATAATTTTTTATCTTTATTATATTTATATTTTTTTATTATCCCCGGAGTATCTATTAAAGTGAATATATAATTTTTATATTTTTTTTTAAAATATAAAGTATCTATAGTTGTCCCTGCTAAATAATTAACTATACTTTTATTTTTATCTAAAAAAAAAGAATTTATAAAAGTAGATTTACCACTATTAGGTTTCCCTAAAATAGATATATTTATATTTATTACCTTTTTTTTTTTTTCTTTTTTTAAAGAAAAAAATTTATTAATATTATACAATAAATTATTTATACCTATATTATGTGTACTAGAAATATAATATATATTTTTATATTCTATTTTTAAATTAAAAAAATCATATATTTTTTTAATTTTATTTTTTATATCAATTTTATTTATTAATAAAAAAAAATTTTTATTATATTTTTTTATTATTAAATATATTTCTTTATCTAAATAATTAACTCCATTTATAATATCTACAATAAATAAAATTAGATTAGATTCCTTTATAGATAAAATTATTTGATTATAAACTTTATTATATATTACATTGTTTTTTATATTATTCCCTATATATCCTCCAGTATCTATTAAATCATATATATTATTTTTTATTTTTAATCTTCCATAATTTCTATTTAATGTTGTATTATATTTTTTACTGACTAAAGATTGTTTTTTTTTTATTAAAAAATTAAATAAAGTCGATTTTCCTACATTAGATTTTCCTATTAAAGAAATTACATAATTCATTGTACTTTATTCTTTTAGAACTACGCAATATTTATAACATATTGCGTATTTATTCTATTTATTATTTTTTACCCTTTTTTCTTTCTTTTTTTTTTTATCTTCATTATTATCTACCTTCTCCTCTTTACTTAGATTATTGCCATTGTTTTTATCTTTTATATCTATATTTATATCTTTATTTTCTTCTATATTATTCAAAATTACTTCTTTTCCTTTTTTATCATAAATGAATTTTATCATTTCAGATAAAATTTTTTTAAAATCATTAAAATCTTCTTTGTATAAAAAAATTTTATGTTTTTTAAAAATAGATCTTCCATCATTAAGAAATAATTTTTTAGATTCTGTAATGCTTAAAAAATAATCACCAGCATTAGTTTCATTAGTATCAAAAAAATATCTTCTACTTCTAGCTATTAAAGTTTTAGAAAAAATTTCTTTGTTTTTTCTTTTTATATAATTATTATTATTATATTTTTCTTTCTCTTCTTTATTCATATTTTTTAATTTAAAATTTAATATATAATTAATTTTATAATATTATTATATATGTAATGAAATTATTATATATTTATATATATAATAAAAATCATAATTTTAAATTATATTTATATAATTTAATAAAAACTATCAATAATATTTATAATAAATATATTAATATAATATTAAAAGATAAAAAAAATAAAAATATTAATTATATAATTAATAATTATATTGATAAAATAAATACTAGTTATTATTTCCAATATGAAGAAAAAGAATTAATAAAATATATATTATATTTAAATATAAAAAATAAAATTAAATTTAATATTTTTAAAAATAATAATATAAATTTTTTATTAAATTTATATTATATAATAGATAAAAAAAATGATAAAATTCTTAAAATAATTAAGGGAAAAATAAGAAATTGGGATATAAATAGAATTAATATTATTGATATTATTATTTTAAAAATGGCTATATGTGAATACTATTTTATAAAAAACAATAATATAAAAATTATAATCTCTGAATATATTAATTTAATAAAAATTTTTTCATCTCCTAAAAGTATATTATTTATAAATGGTATATTAGATAATATTTTTAAAAATATTAAATTAAAATAATGCAAAAATATTCTAATAAAATAAGATTAAATAAATTTATTGCTTATTCTGGTATATGTTCTAGACGCAAAGCCGATTATTTAATTCAATTAGGTTTAATTTCTGTAAATGGTAAAATTATTAAATTATTAGGATATAAAATATTTTATAATGATATTATAAAATATAATAATAAAATATTAAATATAAATAACAATATATATATATTATTTAATAAACCTAATAATTGTATAACTACTGTAAAAGATAATTATAATAGAAATACTGTACTATCTTATATACCTAATATATATATTAAAAAATATAGAATATATCCAGTAGGTAGATTAGATAAAAATACAACTGGTATATTGTTATTAACTAATGATGGTATATTATGTAATAAATTATTACATCCTAAATATAAAATAAAAAAAACATATAAAATAATATTAAATAAAAAAATTAGTCTAAATAATATAATTAAACTAAAAAATGGAATAAATTTTAAAGAAGGAAAAATTAAAATAAAGAACATTAATATAATTAAAAAAAAAAGGAATGTAATTATTTTATCTATTTTTGTAGGATGGAATAGAATAATCCATAGAATTTTTAAAAGAATAGGATATAACATTTTATATTTACAAAGAATAAATTTTGCTGGATTAAAAATTTCTAATTCTATAAAAAAAGAAGGAAAATATAAAATTATATCTAAAAAAAAAATTTATAATATATTTAAAAATATAAAATAATATGAAAACTATTATAATTATAAACGGACCTAATATTAATTTAATAGGAACTAGAGAAAAAAATATATACGGTAATATAAATATCAATAATTATTTAAATAATTTAAAAAAAAAATATTTAAAAAAAAATATAAAGATAAAAAATTATTATACTAATAGTGAAAGTAGAATAATAAAATTATTACAAATTAGTAAAAAATATAAAAATAAAATATTAGGTATAATAATAAATGCTGGAGCATATACTCATACTTCATTAGCTATATCTGATACTATTAAATATATAATTGGGGAAAATATTAAAGTAATAGAAATACATATTTCTAATATTTTTAATAGAGAAAATATAAGACATAAATCTTTAATATCTCCTAATTGTACTGGAAGTATTATAGGATTAGGTTTAATAGTTTATGATTTAGGTATAATTTCTTTAATCTTTTAATTATTATTATATTATTATTAAATAATTAATAAAATGAAGGGGGTTGTTATTTGGAATTGACATGTTAAAATATATTAAATATTCATATAGTGTTATTATTCACTTATAAATAATAAAAAATATAATAAAAGGAGAAAATAAATACGCTCTTGCTGCTTAAAAAAGCTATACTAAATTATTTTTAGTGCAAGATTTATTAGTTTAAATAAATTTAAATTAATAAAGTATTATATTACAAGTAGAAATATAGGTTGATATTAGTAAGTTAATTATATATATATTTTTTTATATTTTTTTTATTTATATATAATTTATTTCAAAAAAAATATAAATATTTTATTTTTTTTTCTAATTTAAAAAAATAAAAATATCCTTTAAAATTAGATAAATATGTAAATAATATTTAACATATTTTAATATGGACGCGGGTTCAAACCCCGCCAACTCCATATTTATGAAATTTATTTCATTTATATAAAAAAATGAAAAAAAATATATATATAAAAAATAAAATTTTATCAAAAAAAATTAGAATTGATAAATATTTATATATTTTTTTTTTTAAAAAAAAAATATCTAGAAATAAAATACAAATAGACATATATAATAAAAATATTTTATTAAACGATAAAACAACTAAAAAAAATAAAATATTAAAAAATAATGATAAAATAACTATTATATATAATACAAATACTAAAGATATACATTCTAATAATATATTAAATATAAAAATTCATTATGAAGACAAGAATATTATAGTAATTAATAAAAAACCAGGACAAGTTGTCCATCCTGGATATGGTAATTATAATAATACATTAATAAATTGGTTAAAATATTATATAAATAACCAACATATTTATAATGATTTTAATTATACATCTTATAGATATGGGTTATTACATAGATTAGATAAAGATACATCTGGATTATTAATAATAGCTAAAAACATCCCTACTTTTTATTATATAAAAAAACAATTTATAACAAAAACAATAAAAAAGAAATATTACGCTTTAATATGGGGAATTCCTAAAAATAAAAAAGATATAATAAAAAATTATATAGGTAGAAATAAAAAAAATAGAATTAAAATGATGGTAATGAATAATAATAAAAAAAAATATGGAAAATTTTCTATTACTAAATATATAATTTTAAAAACTTTTAAAATTTTTAGTTTAATAAAATGTAAATTAAAAACAGGGAGAACTCATCAAATTAGAGTGCATTTTAAATATATAGGACATCCCATATTTAATGATAAGTTATATGGAGGGAATAAAATACCTAAACAATATATAAAAAAATATAAACATAATATAAATTATTTATTTAAAATATTACCAAGACATGCTTTACATGCGTATTATTTAAGTTATAAAGATCCAATAACTAAAAATTATAAAACATTAATATCTAAATTACCTAAAGATATGACTAACGGAATAAAATATTTAAAAAACAAATTATAAAATTTTATTAATTTGTTTTTTTAATTTTTTTTTATTTTTTGTTTTATTATTATAAAAAAATAATATATTCTCTTTTTTTTTTTTTTCTTTAAAATATTGCTTTAATAAAAATATGTTTTTTTTTTTTATATAATCAGATTTAGATATAATTATAATTTTATTTTTAATTTTATAATTATTTATTACTTTATTTATAAAAAAATAATTATTTATATATTCTTTTATATTATTTATTGACATAATAATTAAAATCAGTTTACAGTATTTTAAATATTTAATATATTTATTAGTTATAAGGGTTCCATTATGTAAATAAATTGCAGGTATATCCATAACTATATATTTTTTATAATCTTTATAATATATACCTATATTAGGGATTATAGTAGTATAATTATAATCAGCTATTTTAGGCTTATTAGACGTTAATATAGATAATATTGTAGATTTACCAGTATTAGGATATCCTATAATACCTATATCTATTTTTAATTGTAATTTTAATTTTATTATTAACTTATTCCCTTTTTCTCCTAAAGAAAAATTTTTAGATTTTTGATTTTTTGAATTTTTATAATAATTATTACCTTTACCTCCTTTTCCACCTAATATTATAACTTTTTTTTGATTTTCTTTTTTAATTATAACTTTCTTACTTTTATTATTTTTTTTATATGATAAAATAGTATATAATGGAATTTTTATTATAAGATTTTTTCCATTTTTCCCGGTTTTACAATTTCTCATTCCATGAAATCCATTTTCTGCTTTATATATTCTCTTATCCTTAAAATTATATAAAGTGAATAAATTTTTATCACCTACAAATATAATTTTTCCTCCATTTCCTCCATTTCCACCATCTGGTTTACCTATTTTTTTATTTTTTTTTAAAAAATGTACACATCCATGGCCTCCATTCCCACTAATACATATTAAAGAAATTTTATCTATAAAATTATTAAATAACATAAAAATTAATTTTTTATTTTAATTAATTAATAAAAATAATAAAATTTTATGATTAATTTTTTTTTCTTAAAAAGAATAAAATTTTATAAATATAAATATTTAAAAAAAGAAATTAAGAAAATTATTAAATTAGAACAATATAAAATATATAATATAAATTATATATTTTGTAATAATAAATATTTATTATATATAAATAAAAATTTTTTAAAAAGACAATATTATACTGATACTATTACTTTTAATTATAATAAAAACTATAATAAAAATATACTATATGGAGATATATTTATAAGCGTAGATCAAGTTTATAAAAATTCTATTATATGGAAAGTTAATTATTCTATAGAGATGAAAAGAGTAATTATACATTCTTTATTACATTTAATAGGATATAATGATAATAATTTTATTAATAAAAATATAATGAAAAATAAAGAAAATTTTTATATAAATTTTTTAAATAAAATAAAAATAAAATATGAAAAAATATGATACTATAGTTGTAGGAGGAGGACATTCAGGTATAGAAGCCTTATTAAGTTTACATAAATTAGGCGCAAAAGTATTATTAATAACTATGAATGTAAAAACTATAGGTAAAATGTCTTGTAATCCTTCAATTGGTGGTATAGGTAAAGGCCAAATTGTACGAGAAATTGATGCTTTAGGAGGATATATGGGAATATTTGCAGATTTATCTATGATTCAATTTAAAATGTTAAACAAATCTAAAGGACCTGCTATGTGGAGTCCTAGATCCCAAATAGATAGAATATTATATATGCAAAAAGTCCAAGATTTTATTAAAAAAAAAAAAATTAAGGTTTTAGAAGATATAGTAGAAAAATTGATAATAAAAAATAAAAAAATAAAAGGTGTAATAACCAAAAATAAGATAAAAATAAAAAGTAAATCTGTAATATTAACGAATGGTACATTTTTAAGGGGGAAAATTTTTATAGGGAATAAAAAATATAAAGGAGGTAGAATAAAAGAAAATAGTACTAAAGGATTAACTAAACAATTAATAAAATATGGATTTATTGTAGGACGTATGAAAACTGGAACATCCCCTAGAATATATAAAAAATCTATTAATTTAAAAAAAATTTTAAAACAATATGGAGATAAATCACCTAGTAAATTTTCTTATAAAAATACTAAATATTTAAAGTATCAAAAGAAATGTTATATTACATATACAAATAAAAAAACCCATAATATAATAAAAGAGAATTACCATAAATCTCCTATATTTAGAGGAAAAATTAATAATAATGGGCCTAGATATTGTCCTTCTATAGAAGATAAAGTATATAGATTTAGTAATAAAAATAAACATCAAATATTTATAGAACCTGATGGTTGGAATAGTAATATAATGTATTTAAATGGTTTATCTACTTGTTTACCTAAAAAACTACAATATAAATTAATTAGAACTATAAAAGGTTTAGAGAAAGCAAAAATTTTAGAATATGGATATGCTATAGAATATGATTATTTTAATCCTATACAATTAAAAAATACTTTAGAAACTAAAAAAATTAAAAATTTATATATGGCTGGTCAAATAAATGGTACTACAGGATATGAAGAAGCTGCTTGTCAAGGATTAATTGCAGGTATAAATGCTTATTTAAGAATTTCAAATAAAGATCCTTTTATATTAAAAAGGAATGAAGCTTATATAGGGGTACTAATTGATGATTTAATAAATAAAGGAACGACAGAACCTTATAGAATGTTTACTTCTAGAGCAGAATATAGAATTTTATTAAGACAAGATAATTCAGATTTTAGATTAATGCCAAAAGGATATAAATTAGGATTAATTAGTAAAAGCCAAATTAAAAAATTTATTAAAAAGAAAAATAGAATAAATTATATAATCAATTATTTTAAAAAAACTAAAATAAATTTAAATGAAATTAATAATAAAAAAGTATATTTAAATAAAATATTATTAAGACCTGAAATAAATATAAATTATATATTAAATTATATATATAATAATATTTTAAAAAAAAATTTTATATATAATAATTTTTTTAAAAAGAATTTTATATATATTAATAAATATAAATATATTATAAATAATGAAATTAAATATGAATATTATATAAAAAAGGAGAAAAAAGAAGTTGATAGAATGAATAGATTAGAAAATTTAATAATTCCTAAAAATATAGATTATTATAAATTAAAATCATTATCTAATGAAGGGAAAGAGAAATTAGATTATTATAGACCATATTCTATAGGACAAGCTACTAGAATAAGTGGAATATCTCCATCAGATATTAATGTATTAATAATGTTTATTAAATAAATTTCATTATATTTATTATTATTATATTATTATTATTAATAATTTTATTAATATATGTATTTAAAATTAAGATATAATAAAAAAAATTATTATAATAATAATATAGTAAGAATTAATGTATGTGGATCTAAGAGTGAAACAAATAGATTGTTAATTATTAAAAAATTATTTAACCATGTTATATTATATAATGTATCTAATTCGAATGATACTAAGTTAATGTTATTATCATTAAAGACAAAGAAAAAAAAAATAAATGTACAAGATGCTGGAACTGTAATGAGATTTTTGGTTTCTTATTTTTCTATTCAAAAAAATAGAAAAGTAATATTGACAGGATCTTATAGAATGAGAAAAAGACCAATATATCATTTAGTAAAAGCCTTAAAAGAAATAGGGTGTGATATCAAATTTTTAAAAAAAATAGGGTATCCCCCTATAAAAATTATAGGGAAAAAGATATATAATAATAAAATAAAGATTAAATCTAATATTAGTAGTCAATATATAACTTCTTTAATTTTAATTGGTCCTAAATTAAAAAATGGATTAAAAATTAAATTATTAAATGATAAAATTTCTTTTTCATATATAAATATGACTATTAATATATTAAGAAAAATAAAATTTAAAATTAAAAGAAAAGGTAATTATATATATATAGAAAAATTTAAATATAAAAAAAAAAAAAAAATAAAATATTATATAGAATCTGATTGGAGTTCTGCTTCATATTTTTATTCTATTATATCTATAATAGATAAAAAAAAAATTTTATTAACAAAATATAAAAAAAAAAGTTATCAAGGAGATAGTATAATATCATATATTTATGATAAATATTTTGGGGTAAAAACTATTTTTAAAAAAAAAGGAATAATAATAATAAAAAAAAAAAGAAAATTTAAATATCCTAAATATTTAAAATTAGATTTAAAATCTACGCCAGATATAGCTCAAACTATAATAGTAACATGCTCTATTTTAAAAATAAAATGTCTATTGACTGGGTTAAACACTTTAAAAATTAAAGAGACAGATAGATTAATAGCATTAAAAAATGAATTGAATAAAATAGGTACTATTACTACAATCACAGAGAATACTATAGAAATAATTGATTTTAAAAATATAAATTATAAAAATATTATAATTAATACTTATAAAGATCATAGAATGGCTATGTCTTTTTCTGCATTAGCTATTAAAAATAAAATATTAATTGAAAATCCTAAAACAGTTAATAAATCTTATCCTAAATTTTGGTATGATTTAAAAAAAATTGGATTTAATTTTAAAAAAATTAAATAATTATATTATATTAAATTAATAGATATTAAAAATGTCTAGTAAATCAGTATTAAAAAGACAAAGAAAAAATATAAAAGAAAAAAGATATAATAGATATAAATATAGAACAGCTAAAACATTTATAAAAAAGTTTAAAAAAGATTTAATTTTTCATAAATTAGATAAAAATGTACTTTTAAAAAAAGTATCAATATTATTTTCTATGTTAGATAAATTAAAAAAAAAAAAAATATTACATTGTAATAAAGTATCGAGAATAAAAAGTAAATTATCTAATTTAATAAATAAATATTAGGCCCATTAGTCTATTGGTTAGGACGTCAGATTTTCATTCTGGAAAGAGGGGTTCAATTCCCCTATGGGCTATATTTTTCTTAACTTATTTTTATTTAATAAAATATTTTAATTTTGAATAATAAATTAAATTTATATAAAATATATAAAAGAATTTTTAATTATTGGAAAAGAAAAAAAATTATAAATTATAAACATTACAATAAAAGGAAATTTATAATTTATGATGGACCTCCATCTATGAATGGGAAACCTGGTATACATCATATTTATTCTAGGATAATAAAAGATATTATTTATAGATTTTATACTATGAATAATTATGAAGTTATTAATAAATTAGGATGGGATACTCATGGGTTACCTATTGAATTATCAGTAGAAACAAAATTAAAAATTAATAAAAAAGATATAGGCAATAAAATACCTATTAAATATTATAACAGAATATGTAAAGCTTTTGTAAAAAAAAATTTAAATATATGGAAAAAATTCACAAATAGAATAGGATATTTTTTTAATGAAAAGAATTATTATATTACTTATGATAGTAGATATATAGAAAGTATATGGTGGATAATTAAGCAAATTTATAAAAAAAAATTATTATATAAAGCCTATAAAGTATTGCCGTATTCTCCTATGGCTGGTACATCTATTAGTTATTTAGAATTAAATTTTCCCAATACTAATAAAAAAATTAAGGTATTGTCTATATATGTATTATTTAAATTGAAAAAAAAAAGTTCATTTTTAAGTAATATTAAGAATAAAATATATTTATTAGTATGGACAACTACGCCATGGACATTACCATCAAATACTGCTTTATTAATTAAAGGAAATATATATTATTTAATAATAGAGATAAAAAAAATAAATATTATTATAGCAGAAAAAGCTATAGATAATGTATTTAAAACTAAAACCAAATATAAAATATTATATAGATTTTTAGGAGAAAAAATAGTTGGATTAAAATATTATCAATTATTAGATTGGTTTAAACCATTAGATAATAATAAAAAATTTGTTATAATAAATGATACCTTAAATATAATTAAAGAAGATATAGGGACAGGTATAATACATATATCGCCTACTTTTGGGAAAGATGATTATGAAATTGCTAAAAAAAACAATATATCAAATATATTTTATAAAAAGAAGAATAAAGATATAATACCTATAGTAGATAAATATGGTAGATTTATTAAAGAAGTTCCTTTTGGATTAGGTGGAAAATATATAAAAGAAAGTTATTATGATGATAATAATAAAAAATTTTCAGTAGATAAAAAAATTATAAAAATTTTAAAAAAAGAAAAAAAAATATTAAAAATTAAAAAACATATTCAGGTTTATCCACATTGTTGGAGAACTAACAAGCCTATAATATATTATCCTATAAAATCCTGGTTTATTAATTTAACTAAAATTAAAAATAAAATTTTAAATTTAAGTAAAAATATTAATTGGTGTACTAGAACTTTAATAAAAAAAAAATTTGAAGATTGGTTAAAGGATATAAAAGATTGGAATATATCAAGATCTAGATATTGGGGAACGCCTTTACCTATATGGAGTACTAAAAAAAAAAAAGAATATTTGGTAATAGGATCTTTAAAAGAATTATCTTATGAAATAGATAAGTCTATAAAATTGGGATATATGGTAGAAAATCCCTTTAAAAAAAAAAGTTTTAATTATAATAAAATTAATTTACATAAAGACATATTAGATAATGTAATTTTATCTTCTAAAATGGGTAAAAAAATGTATAGAGAGTCTGATGTTATTGATGTATGGTTTGATTCTGGATCATCTTCTTATGCTCAGTTTCATTATCCATTTGAGAATAAAACGTTAATAGATAAAAAAAAAATATTTCCATCAGATTTTATAAGTGAAGGTATCGATCAAATTAGAGGGTGGTTTTTTACATTACATATTATATCTACAATAATATCTAAGTCAATATCTTATAAAAATATCTTACCATTAGGTATAATATTAGATAAAAATGGAAAAAAAATGTCAAAAAGTAAGGGTAATACATTAAATCCATTTAAAATTTTAAATAAATATGGTGTAGATAGTGTAAGATGGTATATTATATATAAGAATAATCCTAGTAAAAATATAAAATTTAATATAGAAGATATAAAAAAAATTAAAAATAAATTTTTTAATACATTATATAATATTTATTTATTTATTTATAATTATTCAAAAATTGATAATTTAAATTTTAATAAATTAAAAAATATAAAAATCAATTATAAATATATAGATAAATGGATTCTTTCTAAATTAAATAATTTATTAGCTAAAATATATAAATTTTATAAATTATTTTCTCTTACTAATATAACTAGATATATAAATAAATTTGTCCTACATGATTTAAGTAATTGGTATGTTAGATTATCAAGAAGAAGATTTTGGAAATCTAATCATGATAATAATAAACTATCTGCATATTATACTTTATTTATCTGTATAAAAAAAGTTTTAGAAATTTCTTATCCTATTTCCCCTTTTTTTATGGAATATATATATATAAAATTATTTAATAAAAAAAGTATAATATATAATAATTATCCAAAAAGTTATAATAAATATATTAATAAAGAAATTGAGAAAAAGATGTTATATATTAGAAAATATTCTAGTATAATATTATCTTTAAGGAAAAAAAAGAATATAAAAGTTAGACAAGCATTAAATAATGTATATATAGTTAAAAATTTTTATAATAATAATATTTATAAAGATAAAGATTTATTAAAAATCTTAAAGAAAGAAGTTAATGTAAAACATATAAAATTAATAAATATTAAAGAAATAAAAAAATATATAAAAAAAAGAATAAAAATAAATTATAGAATTTTAGGGCCAAAATATAAAAATAAAATTAAAGAAATTACAAAACTTATTAATAATTTAACTCAAAAAGAGATAGAAAATTTTGAACATAAACGATATATATATTTAAAAAATAAAATAAAGTTATCTATAAACGATATATATATATATAATGAAAATATAAATAAGAATTTAATTATGTATACTAATGATAATACGATTATTATTTTAGATACTAATATAACAAAAGATTTAAAAATAGAAGGTTGGGTAAGAGATTTTATTAGGCAAATACAAATATTAAGAAAGAAAAAAAAATTAAAAATAACAGATACAATTATTATTTATTTATATAATAAAAATTATAAATTCTTATATAAAGTAATAAAAAAATATAAAAGAATAATATTAAATGAAACTTTAGCTTTAAAAATAATATCAAATAAAAAAAAAAAAATAAAAAATAAAATTATATATAATAATAATTATATATATTTTTTTATAAAAAAAAAGAATAATTTTTTAATTTAAAAAATTATTTTATATTTATAATATATTAAAAGGTCTCGTAGCTTAGTTGGTTATAGCACTTGACTCATAATCAAGAGGTCGCTGGTTCAAATCCAGCCGAGACCATTTAAATTTTATTTATTTTTAATGTAACATTATATATTAAACTTTTTAATTTTAATATATAATTACGATTTTTAGTAGATATACATATATATATCATTCTTTTTTTTTTATATATTAAATATTTATTTTTAAAAATTTTAATACCAAAAATTTTTTTTATAAAAAAAATATTAAAATTTTTAATTTTATCTATTTTATTAAATACTATAATTATATTTTTATTATATACCTTTAATTCATTAAACAAAAAGTTTGTAACATATAAAAATTTATCTAATATAAAAGTAGTAGAGATATCAATTATATGTAAAATAATATCAGAATTTTGTATTTCTATAATAGAAGATTTAAATGATTCTATTAATTTAGTAGGAATTTTTCTTAAAAACCCTATAGTATCTATTAATAGAAATTTTTTATTTTTAAAGTAAAATTTATTAACATTCGTATCTAAAGTAGTAAATAATTTATTATCTGTAAATAATTTTTGTTTAGTTATTTTATTTATTATAGTCGTTTTACCGACATTAGTATATCCTACTAAAGATAAAGAAATTTGATTAATTCTATTTTTTCTTTGTATAAATATTTGATTATTAATTTTTTTTAATTTTTTTTTTAAATTTATTATCTTTTGTCTTATTAATCTTCTATCAGTTTCTATTTCTTTTTCCCCTGGTCCACGTAATCCTATTCCTCCTTTTTGTCTTTCTAAATGACTCCACATATTTTTTAGTCTAGGTAATAAATATTGATATTTTGCTAATTTTACTTGTATTTTAGCATAAGAAGTTTTAGCTCTATATGAAAATATATCTAAAATTAATTTAGTTCTATCTGAAATAAAACATTTTAATTTTTTTTCAATATTATTATATTGACTTAAAGATAATTCGTCATCAAATATTACAGTATCTATAAATTTTTTTTTTACATATATACTAATTTTATCTAAGTATCCTTTACCTACAAAAGTTAAATTATTAGGTTTTAATCGTCTTTGTAAAAAAGTTTTATATACTATCCCTTTAAAAAGGGATAATAAATTATTTAATTCATTTAAATATTCAATAGATTTATTTTTGTTATTTTTAAATATTCCTATTAATATATTTTTATTATACATTTAAATTAATTTTTATTATATAATAATATTATTATTTTAATATTGTAGAAAATAAATAAAAGACGTAATAACTCAGTGGTAGAGTATTGGTCTCATAATCCAAAAGTCGGGGGTTCAAATCCCCCTTACGTCATTTATAATTTATTATTTTCTTTATGTAAAATACTTTTTTTTTTAATTAAAGTTTTTATACTTTCTTTATTTTTTTTGTCTTTTACACAACAATCTACAGGACATACAGCAGCACATTGTGGATATTTAAAAAATCCTATACATTCAGTACATTTTTCTTTTACGATATAATATATATCCTTTGATATAGGTTTATATTTTTTATTTTTTAAAATAATTTTTCCTTTATATATATAATCATTTTTTATAGATGTACCTTCTGAAATACTCCATTTTTTCCCTCCTTCATAGATAGCTTTATTAGGACATTCTAATTCACATGCCCCACAATTTATGCATTCTTTAGTAATTTTTAAAGACATATTAATTTTTTTTTATTTTTTATTTATATTATATTTTAAAAAAAAAAGATAAGGAGAGATGGCAGAGTGGTTTATTGCAACGGTCTTGAAAACCGTCGAAAAATATTAATTTTTCCGGGGGTTCAAATCCCTCTCTCTCCGTTTTATATTTAATGGAAAAAAAAATTGATATAATTATAAAAAATCTTAAAAATATAATAAATATTTATAAATTAAAAAAAAAAATAAAAGAAATTAATAAATTTATTATAAAAAAAAATAATATAAAAGAATTAATAAATTTAAATAAAAAAAAATCTAAATATAATAAAATTATAACTATATACTATAAAATTATAACTAAATATAAAGACATTAAATTATTATATAATTTATCATTAAAAGAAAATGTAAAAATAATTAATTCTGATATAATTATATATTATAATTATATTAAAAAGTTAATAAATAAATTAAAACAAATAATTTTTAAAAAAGAAGATAATTTTAATGCTATAATTCAAATTAATTCAGGAGCTGGTGGATATGATAGTTGTAATTGGGTAAAAATTCTTTTAAATATGTATAAACTATGGGCTAATAAAAATAAGTTTATATTTAACATAATAAATATTTGTGTAGTTAATAATAACGGTTTAAAAACAGCTATTTTTGAAATATATGGACAATATATATATGGATATTTAAAAGGAGAAAATGGAATCCATAAATTAATTAGAAAGGACAATTTAAAAAACAAAAGACATACATCATTTGCTTCAGTTTATGTATTTCCATTAATTAAAAATGATAAAAAAGTATTAATAAATAATAAAGATATTATATATCAAACGTTTAGATCTAGTGGATCGGGGGGACAAAACGTTAATAAAGTAGAAAGTGGAGTAAGATTAATACATAAACCTACGAAAATATCTATAGTATGTACTAAAACTAGATCTCAAAAATTTAATAAAGAATATGCATTAAAAATATTAAAATCGAAATTATTAAATTTAAAAAAAGAAAAACCCATAGAAAAAAAAGAAAAGATAGAATGGGGTAATCATACTAGAAATTATATTATGCATCCTTATAAATTAATTAAAGATTTAAAAACTGGATATAAAACAAAAGATTTAGATAGAATTATAAATGGTGATATTGATGATATAATAAATGAATATATTAAATTATATATATAATATTTTTATAAAATTGTGATGTTTAAAAACGTTTCTAATTTTTTAAAAAATTTTATTTTTATTTTATATTTCCCAGGATGTTTAATTATTTTATTTTTTATATATATCTTATTTTTTGGTATAAAAATTTTATAATTTTCTAATTTTTTTTTTATTTCTTTTTTTGTAATACTACCAAAAATTCTATCATTATTTTTTTTTTTAATATAAAAAGTTATATTAATATTTTTAATTAATTCTATATATTTTTTATATTTATTAATCAATAAATTAATTTTTTCTTTTTTTTGTTTTAATAACTCATTATTTATTTTTTGCTCTGATTTAGTTGCTATTATAGCATATTGATTAGGGATTAAATAATTTAAAGCATATCCAGATTTTACATATAAAACATCATATTTATAGCCTAAATTCTCTATGTTTTTTTTTAAAATTATTTTAATCATATTTTTATTATATAAATTTATTATCTTAATTCATCACTAATAAAAGGTAATAACCCTATATGTCTACATCTTTTTATAGCTTTTTTTAATAATATTTGATATTTTTTTGAAGTTCCTGTTATTCTTCTAGGTAATATTTTTCCGAATTCATTAATAAATTGAAGAAGAAAGTCAGGATTTTTATAATCTATATATTTTATATTTCTTTTTTTAAAGAAACAATATTTTTTTTTACGTTTTATATCAATATCTATAGGTGATAAATATTTAATTTTATTATTGTTTTTCATTTTTATTTTTTCTATTTAATGAATATTCTATAGCATATTTATTCATTTTTACAGTTAAAAATCTAATTATACGCTCATCTTGTAATATTTTATTATTAAATATTTTTATGAATGAAGGAATACTTACATATTCTAATAAAAAAAAAAACCCATTATTTTTATTTTTTATTTTATATGCTAATTTCTTCATTCCCCATTTTTCTTTTTTAATAATATTAACATTATTTTGTTTTAAATAAAGTTTATATTCTATATAAGCATTATTTATTTGTTCTTCAGATAAAACTGGTGTAAATATAATTATAGTTTCATAATGTCTATCCATACATACATAATATTATTATAATATTAATATAATATATTATAATTTAAAATGTATAAAAAATATTTAATYTATATANAAYWATTATWSWRS
>CP099830.1:43109-63248 GCA_029851325.1 Candidatus Shikimatogenerans bostrichidophilus | reverse complement strand
AAMYTATNNNAAATTYWAWANNNNAWAATWWYWTATWWTWAWNWWWMWAARWWWWMAWAWSNNNNAYMWWWTWTWTTTTWTWWWWMTTWTAAWWMWWWMYWWWWMWWATMAAAATTTTTATTAAAAAATATCTTGTTAAATTATGATAAATTGCCAATATTTACTATAGAAAAATTCTTAAATAAAATATATTATAATTATAATATAAATAATTATAAAAATTATTTATTTAAAAAACATATTAATGATATAGGTAGTAAAAAATTATTATATTCTTTTTTAAATAATATTTTAAAAAAAAAAAATAAAAATTATATATATATAAAAAAGTTTTTATATAAAAAAATATATATAGGATATTTTAAAATTACTAACTTTTTAAGAAGAAAAGTTAAATTATTATTAAATAATAATTATAAAATAAAATTAATTAATGAAAAAAATATAAATAAAATAATTTATAATTATATCATTTTAAAAAAAAAATATATAAAATCTTTATATAATAAGAAAGTAAAATTTTATTCTTTTTTAGAAAAAAAAAAAATAAATAAAAAATCTTTTATATATAATGATATATATAAAATTTTTGAAAAAAAAATAAATTTTCATTTACTTAAACAAGTATATTTAAATAATTCTTTTTTAAATAAAAGATTAAAAAAAAATTTAAAAATAAATATATTTTATTCTAAAACAATTAACTTAAATGAAAAAATTAAAATAGATAAATCAAAGAATAAAATTAAAAAATTTATTTATAAATATGATTCTTTTATAAAAAAAATAGCTTTAAATTATATAAATTATAATTATTTGATAGAATATAATATTTACAAATTGTTAATATTATATATATTAAAAAATAATAAAAAAAAATATATATATAATAAAAATATAAAAAAAAATAATAATAATTATATTAAAATATGTAATACATATAAAACATTGTTTTTGTATGAATATCCAAAATTAACTAATGATCAATGGAACTTATTAAAGGGTTTATTTAATAATATTATATATGAAGGAAATAATATTTATTTGTGGGGAGATTTTAAAAAATATATTTATAAAGGTGATGATGCTATAAAGTATATTAAACACTTAAAAAATATATATAAAAAACATAATATTATATTTAAAAAAGAAATAAGAAAAAATAAAATAAATGATTATTTTATAGTATTATTTAATAACAATTTATATAGTTATATAAAAAATAATTATATATTATATAAAAGATATAAAGCTATATATAATAATAGCTGTATACAATTATCTAAAAAAAAAAATAATGGATATATAGAAATAAATATTTTAAGTAAAAAAGATAATTACTATAAAAATATTGTAGTAAATATTAAAAAAATTTTAAATCAGGGATATACCCCCAAAGATATAATTATATTTGTAAAAACACAGCAAGAAGTAAATAATTTTATATTAAATTTAAATAAATATAATAATATTTTAAATAATATTATTTTTAATAATGAATTCTATCTAAATGATCTAATTCACGTAAAAATATTAATACAATTATTAAAATCTATTCTTTATAAAAATGTATATAAATATCGTATAAATTTTATTCTATTATTTAATAAGCTTAATAAGTTAAAACAAATAAAAATAAAAAAAGAAATTTACAATAAAAAAATTGAATTTTTTTTTTATTTTTTAAAAAAAAACAATATATATATATCTTATAATTTTTTATTAAAATTAAATATTTATGAAAAAGTAGTATATATAATAAAAAAATTGCATTTTAATGAATCTATTTTATATAATTTTTTAGATATTATTTATGAATTTGAAAATAAAAATAATCTATATGATTTTTTAGATTATTGGTCTAGAAACAAATATAAAAAAAATATAAATAATAATAATATAATAAAAGTTTTATCTATAAATGATAATAAAGATATACTTTCTAAAATTATAATTTTACCTTTATTTAAATGGAATATTTTATATAATAAAAAACAATGTCTAAATGATATATATTTTAATAAAAAAATATATAATAAAAAAGATATAGAGAATTTTATCAGAAAAAAACAAATAGATAATTTTAATATTTTATATAATTTAACTACTAGAGCTAAAAATGAATTAATTATTTTTATTTATAAAAATGATAATTCCTTAAATATATATTCTTTATTCCAAGAATTTTTAAAAAAATTGAATGTATGGAAAAGAAAAAAAAAAATATATTCTTTTGGGATAAAAAAAAAAATTATTAAAAAGAATACTCATACTAATACTTTAATAAATAATTTTTATTTCAAAAAAATAAAACTAATTAACTATAAAAAACCCCAAAAGTATACATTTCAATATCTATATAAAAAAAAAATTATTAAATATTTAAAGACTAAAGTAATTAGTAGTAATAATAATAAAATAAATATTCTAAAAATAGAATATTATTATAATAATAAAATAATAGAATTTAATAATTCAATAAAAATAAATAACGTCTATTATATTATAAAAATTATAAATAGAAAAAGATATAATATAAATAATATTATTAATAATATTTTAAAAAAAATTATGGTGTTAAAAAAAATATATAATAATAAATATTATAGTTTAATATTTTATATTAAAAAAGATAAAATAAAATATATATATAAAATATGTCAATAACTATACATTAACTAAATAACCCCCGTAGGGGGAAATTATTGTTTATTTTCTTCTTCTTCTATTCTTTTTTTTATAACATTTAATTCATATAAATCCCCAAAAGTAGATTTTTCCATATTTCTAATAGTTTTTGTTTTTATATAAGGAGTAACTATAATTTTTTTATATTTTATATTAAATTCTAGAATTCCAAATTTAATAGTATCTCCTATTTTATTTTTAAAATCTTTTAAAAATCTATAAGGTATATAAAATATTAAATCTTTATGATTTTTATTTTTTAAGGCAATACCTCTTTTATATATTTTTATTATTTTACCTTCATGAATACTATTTATTTTATATATTTTTTGATATTCATTCCATTTACTATCATTTAATTGTTTATGTCCTAAATAAATTTTTCTCATATTAGAATCAATAGATAAAATAACAACATCTATTGTATTACCTATTTTATATTCTAAAGATAAATTTTCAATATCATAATACCAAGAAATATCATAATTTAATAATATCCCATATAAATTATTATCTAATTTAATTTTTAATCCATAATTATTTTGAAATATTTTACTAATAATACCTGTATGTTTAGTTCCTATTGTATATTTTTTTATTATTTGTTCCCAAGGATCTTTTTCTAATCTTTTTATACTTAAATATATTTTTTTATCATCTTTATCAATATTTAAAATTATACATTTTAATTTTTGATTAACTTTTACAAAATCTTTAGCTGATTTTAATTCATGATCCCAGGCCATTTCAGATACATGTAATAAACCTTCTATCCCTTCTTCAATTTCTACAAAAGCTCCATAATCTGTAATTGCTGTAACTATACCATCGATTAAACTACCAATTTTTATTTTTTTTATTAATAAATCCCAAGGATTAGTAGTTAATTGTTTAAATCCTAATTGGACTCTTAATTTCTTTTTATCTATTCCTAGTATAAGAAAATTATATTTTTTACCTAATGTTAATACTACTGAAGGATTATCAATTTTTTTCCAAGATATATCTGTAATATGCAATAATCCATCTATTACACCTAAATCTATAAAAGCTCCATAATATATAATGTTTTTTACTTTCCCTTCTATAATTTGTCCTACTTGTAATGTAGATATTATTTTTTTTTTATTTTTTTCTATATTTTTTTCTATCAATATTTTATGTGAAACTATAACATTTTTTGTTTTTAAATTAATTTTTAAAATTTGTACTTCTATTTTTTTTCCTACATAATAATCATAATCTTTTATAGTGTTTATATCAGTTTGAGATCCTGGTAAAAAACATGAAATATTTTTATATAAATTTAGAATAAATCCACCTTTAGTTCTAGATGTAATATATCCTTTTAAATTTTTTTTTTCTTTATAAGCCTTCTGTATATTTATCCATGATTTAAATTTTTTAGCTTTTTGATAAGATAATAAACAATTTCCATTATAATTTAATTTAATGACCATTATATCTTTTTTATCATTTATATTAATTTTTTTATTTTTAAATTCATTTAAAGGGATAATTCCTTCAGATTTATATCCAAAATCTATAACAACATAATCATCTAATATATTTATAATTTTACCTTTATAAATATCTAATACATTTATTTTTGGTATTTTATCTAAATATTTGCTTAATATATTATAGTTATATTTTTTTGTATTTGTATAATCCATTATAGTTAAAAATTATAATAATAAAAGTAAGTATTAATAATACTTATTAAGTATTATAATTATAATAAATAAATATATAAATTTTATATATATGATAAAAACAATAAATATATATGGGTATCATCCTATAAAAGAAGCTATATCCTCTAAATATATAAAAGTATTAATAGTATTCATTAATAAATACAGAGAGAAAAAATATAACTTCTTAATTAATAATTTATATTTAAAAAAAATTCCAATAAAAATATTAAATAAAGATAAATTTAATAAAATTATAAATAGAACTAAAATAAAAAATTCTCAAGGAATAGTAGCAAATATTACTTTTATTAAGGATTTTTCTTTAAAAGATATTATTTTAAAAAAAAATAAAAACCTTATAATATTAATATTATACAATATAACAGATACAAAAAATATAGGTTCTATAATAAGAACATCAGCATGTTTTAATGTAGATTTTATAATTATACCTAATAATTATTATATTTACAATACAAAAATAATAAAAATATCTAGTGGGGCTATTTTTAAAATACCTATTTGTAGAGTAAAAAATATAGAAAAAAGTATAAAAAGTTTAATAAAAAATAATATAAAAATTATATCTATAACTGAAAAAGGGGATACAAATATAAAAAATTATTTTAAAGTTAATAAATTGTCTATAGCATTAATATTAGGAAATGAAGAAACAGGCATACCTCAAAATATATTAAATATGTCTATAGATAAAGTTTATATACCAATAAATAAAAAGAACATATCATCTTTAAATGTATCTATAGCATGTGGAATTATTTTATATGAAATTTATACTAATTTATAATTCAGATTTAAATTGATTCAAAAATCTAATATCATTTTTAAAAAAATCTCTTATATCTTTAATATTATAAAAAATCATAGCTAATCTTTCTATACCTATTCCAATAGCTAATCCAGTAAATTTTTTATAATTTAAATTTACATTTTTTAATACTTTTATATTAACAATCCCACATCCTATAATTTCTATCCATTTTTTATTATAATATAGATCTATTTCAAAACTAGGTTTAGTAAAAGGAAAATATGATATTCTATATCTATATTTATATTTTTTCCCAAAGATATTAGTAATTAAATAATTAATTATATATTTTAAATTTATTATAGATATATATTTTTTTTTATCTACGTATAATATTTCTATTTGATGAAACATATTATACGAATATTTAGATATTGATTCATTTCTATAAACTTTTCCAAAAGTAATTATTCTAATTGGTGGTTTTTTTTTTTTCATATATCTTATTTGTATTGAAGAAGTATGAGTTCTTAATAATAACTTTTTATTTATATAAAAGGTATCTTGCATTTTTCTAGAAGGATGATATTTTGAGAAATTTAATGCTTGAAAATTATGCCAATCATCTTCTATTTCTTTATCATTAGATACGATAGTAAAATTTAATTTTAATAAAATATTAAGTATTTTTTCTTTAATTAAAGTTATAGGATGTTTAGCCCCTAAATTATATATTTTTTTTTTAAAAAAAAAATCATAATTTATTTTATCTTCTTTTATATAATTCTTATATATATTATTTGTTTTTATAATAGATAAAACGGTAGTTTTTAAAAAATTAATTTTTTGTCCTAATTTTTTTTTATTATTTATTTTTTTTAAAATAAAAAAATAAAAATAAATTATCCCAAATTTAAAAAAATATTTATTTATTTTTTTAATAAATTCATTTTGGTTAATTTTTTTATTTTTAATTTTATTTATTTCAAAAATATATTTATTAATATTATCCATAGTTTATTAAATAATATATATGAAAAATTTAAAATTAGAAATTAATAAGATTAAAATAAAATATAATAATATATATAAGTTTTTAAAAGGGAAAATTTTTTTTTTAAATAAAAAATTAAATAAAAAGTTGTATAAATATATAAAAAAAATATTTGTAAAATATAAAGAATATAAAACCAAAAATAAGAATTTAAAAGAATTAAAAATATTAAAAAAAAATACAAACCCAAAAGAAATTATTTATTTAGAAATAAATAAAAATATAAATTATATAAATAATGAAATTATTAATTTAAAAAAAATAATATTTATACTAATAAATAGAATAAATAATAATAATAAAATTAAAAATAAAGCTATTTTAGAAATACGTTCTGGAACTGGAGGAGATGAAGCATGTATATTTGTAAAAGATATATTTAGAATGTATGTAATGTATTTTAAAAATAAAAAAATTAAATATAAAATATTAAATACTAATAAAAGTAAAATAGGATATCGAGAAGTAATATTATATATTAAAAAAGAAGGTATATATGAAAAATTACAATATGAATCTGGTGTCCATAGAGTACAAAGAATACCTAAGACTGAAACACAAGGAAGACTACATACCTCAGCTATTACGGTTGCTGTATTGCCTAAATTAGATAATATAGATGTAAATATTAAACCGACAGATATTAAAAGATATACTTTTAGATCAAGTGGAGCTGGAGGTCAACATGTTAATAAAACAGAATCAGCGGTTAGACTACTTCATATACCTACGAATATTACTGTAGAATGCCAAGAAGAAAGATCACAACATAAAAATTATGAAAGAGCTATGACGGTTTTAAGATCTAAAATATATGAATTAAATATAATTCAAGGAAAAAAAGATATAGAAGATAGAAGAAGAATACTAATATCTACAGGAGATAGATCAAAAAAAATAAGAACTTATAATTATCCACATAATAGAGTAACTGATCATAGGATTAATATATCTTTATATAATTTAGATAAAATAATGAATGGGGAAATTGATCAAATTTTAGAAAAATTATATAATTTTTATAACAAACCCAAAAGATAATAATTATAAAGTTTTAATAATGTTATATACTTTTAAATATATTATATTATATATAATATATAATTCTTTTTGATTCATAGGACTTAATACATATTTATTTTGTTCTCCATAATTAAAATTATGACCAATACCTATTTTAATTCTAAAAAAATTTTTAGTTTTTAATATTTTTTTAATATTTTTTAATCCATTATGTCCTCCTGAACCTCCTTTTTTTTTTATTTTTATTTTCCCAAAATCAAGATATATATCATCAGATATAATAATTAAATTATTATATGTTAATTTATATTTTTTTAAAAAATATTTTACCGATAACCCAATATTGTTTATATATAAATTAGATAATAAAAATAAAAATTTATTATTTTTATTTATATATATGTTACCAAAATTATTAGAAAATATTTTTTTTATTTTATTATTATTTAAAATTATTTGTTTTACTATTAAAGACCCAATATTATGGCGTGTATATTTATATTTTTCTGTTGGATTTCCTAGTCCTATTATTAATTTTTTTTTCATAATTAATATGTATTAGAATGTTTTTAATATATTTATTTAAAATATTAAACTTTAAAACTTGATTATAAAAATAAAAAATAATTATAAAATAATTATTTATTTTATAAAGAAAGGCTTTATTTTTTTGAAATGAATTTAAAATTCTTCTTTTAATTTTATTTCTTTTTACAGATTTTTTTATTTTTTTTTTAGGGATAATTATAGTAATATTATTTTTTA
Organism: Candidatus Shikimatogenerans bostrichidophilus; assembly: GCA_029851325.1. GTDB lineage: Bacteria > Bacteroidota > Bacteroidia > Flavobacteriales > Blattabacteriaceae > Shikimatogenerans > Shikimatogenerans bostrichidophilus_F. Next base: position 55,246 of record CP099830.1, on the reverse strand, counting down.
TAATCATTTTTTGTTTAATTTGAATTATAAAAAAAATAGTACAAATTTACTATTTTAATAAATTTTTATTTAAAAAAAAATTAAATTATAATATTTTATATTAAAAAGAATAATATGATCCTTAATAATTTAAGTAGGCCATTATGTTTAATAGATATAGAAGCTACTGGGTTAAATATAATCAAAGATCGTATAATAGAAATATATATATTAAAAATTTTACCTAATCGTAAGAAAATTTATAAATATTGGTTAATAAATCCAGGTATTTCTATACCAAAGAAATCGACTTTAATACATGGTATTAAAAATAAAGATATTAAAAATAAACCTTTATTTAAAGTAGTATCTCAGAATATATTTAATACTATTAAAGGCAGTGATTTATTGGGTTATAATTCTAATAAATTTGATATACCTATATTAGCTGAAGAAATGATAAGATCTAAAATACCATTTGATATAAGTAAACATAAATGTATAGATATACAAATTATATTTCATAAAATGGTACCTAGAACTTTATCTGCTGCATATAAATATTATTGTAAAAAAGAATTATTACCTCATAAAGCTAAAAATGATGTATTAGCTACATATGAGATTTTTAAAGGTCAATTAAAAAAATATAAAACGTTAAAAAATAAAACAATTAATCAATTAGATAAATTTACATCATATAATAATATATTAGATCCTGCTGGATTTATTATAATAGATAATAAAAGAAATGAAAAATTTAATTTTGGAAAATATAAAGGAAAAAAAATAAAAAATGTTTTTAAAACAAATCCTAAATATTATTATTATATACAAAAATCTAATTTCCCTTTATATACTAAAAAGGTTTTCACAATTTTAAAATTAAAATATTTAAATAATTAAAATGTTTGAACAAGAATACATAAGAGAAAAAAAAATAAAAGAAATAAAATTATTAGGAATTGACCCATATCCTTCTAAAACAATAAAAATAAATTATAGTATAAAAAAAATATTAAAAAATAAAAAAAAAATTATTAAAAATAATAAAATTTTATATTTATCTGGAAGAATATTTAATATAAGAAATATGGGTAGATCTACTTTCGTAGATATAAAAGATTATAGTGAAAAAAAAATACAATTATATTATAATTTAAATAAATTAAATAAAAAATATAGATATAACAAATTTTACATCTTTTTATTTAAAAAATATTTAGATATAGGAGATATTATATGGATAAAAGGAAATTTATTTATAACGAAAGTTAAAGAATATACAATTTTAATAAAAAAGATAATTTTATTATCAAAATGTCTTTATCCTATACCTAATGTAAAAAAAAAAGATAAAAAAATATATTATAAATTTAAAGACCAAGAAAAAAGATATAGAATGAGATATTTAGATCTTATAGTTAATGAAAAAAGTAAAAAAAATTTTATAATTAGATCATTAATAATTAATTATATAAGAAAATTTTTAAATAAATTTAATTATATTGAAGTAGATACACCAATTTTACAAAATATACCAGGTGGAGCTTATGCAAAACCTTTTATTACTTATCATAATAAATTTAAAAAAAAATTGTATTTAAGAATATCTAATGAATTATATTTAAAAAAATTAATAGTTGGTGGATTTAAAGGAGTATATGAATTTTCTAAAAATTTTAGAAATGAAAGTATAGATAAAATACATAATCCTGAATTTACTATATTAGAATGTTATGTTCCATATAAAAATTATGTATGGATGATGAATTTTTTACAAAAATTATTAATTTATATATGTAAAAAAACTTTTAATAAAACAAAAATAAAAATTAATAATATTAATATAGATTTTAAAAAAAAAATAAAAAGAATAAAATTATTTAATTTAATTAATAAATATAGTAAATTAAATATTAATAAGAATACATCAATAAATACTTTAAGAAAGATTTGTAAAAAATTAAATATTAATGTAGATAAAAAAGAAAAAATAATAGATAATATATTTAATATATATTGTAAAAATAAAATTAAAAATCCTGTATTTATTATAGATTATCCTATATATATGAGTCCTTTAGCTAAAAGCAAATCGAATAATTATAAAATTACTGAAAGATTTGAATTATATATTAATTCTATAGAGATAGCTAATGCATATACAGAATTAAATGATCCTATAGAACAATATAAAAGATTAAAAAAACAAAATAAGAAAATAGATAAAGATTTTATAAAATCATTAAAAATCGGTATGCCTCCTACAGTAGGTATAGGGATTGGTATAGATAGATTAATAGCTTTATTAACTAATAATTTAAATATACAAGAAGTAATATTATTTCCTCAAATGAAATAAATTTTTATTTTTTTATAGATTTTAAAAATCTTATATTATTATGTGTTTTAGATATTTGATTAATTATTAATTCTATAGCTTCAGTAGAATCCATTTCTGATATATATTTTCTTAAAATAGACATTTTTTTTAATGTATATTTATCTAATAATAATTCATCTCTTCTAGTACTTGAAGCAATTAAATCTATAGCTGGATAAATCCTTTTGTTTGCAATTTGTCTACTCAGTTGTAATTCCATATTGCCTGTTCCTTTAAATTCTTCAAAAATTACTTCATCCATTTTTGACCCGGTATCTATCATAGCGGTAGCTATTATAGTTAAAGAACCACCGTTTTCAATGTTTCTAGCAGCCCCAAAAAATTTTTTAGGTTTTTGTAAGGCATTAGAATCAATCCCTCCTGATAATACTCTACCGGAAGTAGGAGTAATAGTATTATAAGCTCTAGCCAATCTTGTTATAGAATCTAATAATATAACTACATCATGACCACATTCTACCATTCTCATAGATTTTTTTAAAACTAAATTTGCTACTTGAACATGTTTTTCAGGATGTTCATCAAAGGTAGAGGATATAACTTCACTATTTACGCTTCTTTTCATATCTGTAACTTCTTCTGGTCTTTCATCTATTAATAAAATTATTTGATAAACTTCAGGATGATTTTTATCTATACAATTTGCACAATCTTTGACTAAATTAGTTTTACCTGCTTTAGGAGGAGCTACAAATAAGGCTCTTTGTCCTTTCCCAATAGGAGAAAACAAATCTATTATTCTAGTAGATAAAGAAGAATTTTTCCCTGATAAATTAAATTTTTCATTAGGAAAAAGAGGGATTAAATGATCAAAAGTATATCTATTAATAGTATAAGATGGAGATCGACCATTTATTTCTATAACTTTAATTAATGGAAAATATTTTTCTCCTCTCTTAGGAGGTCGTATTTCCCCTTTTATAGTATCTCCAGTTTTCATACCAAAGAACCTAATTTTAGATTTAGATACATAAATATCATCAGGAGAAGTAATATAGTTAAAATCTGAAGATCTTAAAAATCCATAATTATCAGGTATAATTTCTAAAACGCCTTCACTTATTATAATATTATTTTTTTTTTTATTGTTAATTGATTCTTTTAGATTTATTAAATCTTTTTTTTTATAATTTTTATATTTTTTCAACTTTTTTTTTTTTGCTAATCTATAGAACGAATTTATTTTTTTTGTTTTTAAAACATTATTTTTTGACATTATTTAAATTTTATATTAAATTAATTATATAATTAAATTAATTTTGTTTTTTTTTAAAATGAAAGATTATGATAGTATTATAATAGGTTCAGGCCCAGCAGGCTATTCTGCAGCTATATACTTAGCTAGATCAAATATAAAACATATATTATATACTGGATATTTACAAGGAGGTCAATTAATAACTACTACAATAGTAGAAAATTATCCAGGATTTTCAAAAGGTATATTAGGGGTAAAATTAATGAATGAGATGTATAAACAAGCCTTAAAATTTGGTAGTAGAATAAAAATAAATAGTATATTAAAATTAAAAATTTTATTTAATAAATTCCCTTATTATATATTATATAGTGATAATGGAGATAAAATTAAAACTAAAAGTATAATAATAGCAACAGGGTCTTTACCTAATAAATTAAATATAAAAACAGAAAAAAAATTTTTAGGATTTGGTATATCATATTGTGCTACATGTGATGGTATAATTTTTAAAAATAAAATAGTAGCAGTGATAGGAGGTGGGGATACAGCTTTAGAAGAATCGATATATTTATCAAGAATTTGTAAAAAAATATATTTAATTGTAAGAAAAAATAAATTTAAAGGATCACAATATTTACAAAATAAAATTTATAAAATAAAAAATATACATATATTATTTAATTATAAAATTTTAAAATTTATAGGGGGAAAAACATTAAAATATATTAAAATATTTAATAATAAGAATAAAACTGTAAAATATAAAAAATTATCTGGTGTTTTTATAGCTATTGGTTATTCTCCGAATACATTAATTTTTAAAAATAAAATTAAAATGGATAAAAGTGGATATATAAAAACTTATAATAAATCTACAAAAACAAATATTCCTGGTATATTTGCAGCAGGAGAGGTACAAGATAATAAATATAAACAAGCTATAACATCTGCAGGGACAGGATGTATGGCTGCTATAGATGTAGAAAAATATTTATTAAAAATAAATTAATATGATAAAAAAAAATATATATGATATTTCATTGTTATCTAATTATGAAAAAATAAAATTTTATATTAATAAAAATTTCTTTAAATTATTTTTTTATAATAAAGAAGAGTTTTTAAATCCTAAAATAAACATATTTTTAGAAAAAAAAAAGAATAATAATTTTTTTATATTTAATTTTAATTTTATAGGGGAAATAACATTAAAATGTGATATAACATACAAAAAATTTATTTTTAAAATAAATAAAAAAAAAATTTTAAATATTATATTTAGTAATAATAAATATGTAAACGAAGAATCTGATAATTTTTTAATTATCCCATTAAATTATAGAAAAATAAATATAGCTAAATATATATACGAAAGTATAAATTTTATGGTACCATTAAAAAAAATTAATCCAGAAATAAAAAAATATATATAATAAAAAACTTAATATTATGGCACATCCAAAGAAAAAAACTTCAGTATCAAAAAAAAAAAAGAGAAGAACACATTATAAAAAAACAAAACTATTACCTTTATTAGTTTATAATAAAAAAAAAGATTTTTATCAAAAATATCATAATATAAAAATTATAAAAAAAAAAAATAAAAAAATATATTATTATAAAGATAATAAAATTATTATTTATAGATAAATCTTTTTATCATATTTAATTTTATTTAAATATAGGCCATATGGAGGAACAGAAATATTATAATTAATCTTATTGTTTTTAATTTGTTTTATTAATTCATATATTGTTATATTTTTTACCCCAACTTCTATACATATAGCTATAATTATTCTAACCATTTTTCTTAAAAATCTATTTGATTTAATATAAAAAAAAATATATTTATTAACTTTTACCCAATATGCATAAAAGATATTACATATATAATTCTTAATTTGTTTATTTTTTTTTGTAAATAAATTAAATTTTTTTCTATTTATTATTATTTTAATAGCTTTATTCATTAAATAAATATTTAATTTTTTTTTATAATACCAATACCAATATAATTTATTAGTAAATGGATTTTTATAATAAGAAATTATATATTTATATATTCGATATTTTGCATCATATCTAGCATGTATGGTAGGCTTTACTAAAAAAATATCTTTTATATTTATGTAATTAGAAATTAGTAAATTTATTTTATATAAAAAAAATTTTTTATTAATAAAAAAATTATAATCAAAATGAGCAAACATAATATTTGCATGTACCCCACTATCTGTACGACTTGCTCCAATTATATTAATTTTCTCTTTAAGAATTATATATAATTTCTTTTCTATTTCTTCTTCTATAGTAATATTATTTATTTGTTTTTGCCATCCATGATAATTATTCCCTTTGTAAGATAATTTTATAAAATATCTCATATATTTATACCTATTTTTTTTAATTTTTTTATAATTTTAATATTATTTTTATAAAATTTTTTTATTCGTATTATAGTTTTTTCACCTAAGTTATCTATCTTTATATTTTTATTATTAATATCTATTAAAAGTTTATCAATAGAATTATATTTATTTTCTATTTTATTAGATATATATATTCCGATATTTGGGATACATAAAGAATATAAAACACTAGCAAAAGTTTTATACTTAGATTGTTTAATTTCTATAAGTATTCTTTTAGCTTCTTTATAAGTAGTATTTACTAACATAAAATGAGATAGTTTTAAACTATATAAATCAGAAATATTATTTATTATTTTATAAAATAAAAATTTTTTTAAAATATTTTTATTAATTTTAATATTCATAGCATTTTTTCCAATAAAATGTTTAAATCTTTCTAGTATTTGTTTAATGCATTTTTTATTATTTACACAATAAATTTTATTCTTTTTTTTTTTCAAAAGACTATAGCAACTTGGACAATATAAAGGAAAATTAATATATTTATAATTTTTTTTTATTTTATGATTAATATTTTTTATAATTTTTGGGATTATATTCCCAGACTTTTTAATTATTATTTTATCTTTAATAGATAAATTATATTTAAAAAAAATATTGCTATTATATAAAGTAGCCTTTTTAACTATAGTACCACTAATTTTTATAGGATAAAATTTTACTATAGGGACAATAATTCCACTTTTACCTATAGTGTAATAAACATTTTTTAATGTAGTTATATATTTTTTATCTTTAAACTTATAAGCTATACACCATTTATGAAAAACATTATTAGATTTTAATTCTTTTTGTATATTAAAATTATTAATTTTTATAACTATACCATCTATCGGATATTTACTTTTATTTATATTTTTTTCCCAATAATTAATATAATTAATTATATCCTCATTTGTTTTACATAATTTATAAGATTTATTTTGAAATTTAAAAAAAAAAAAATTTAAAAATTTTAGACATTTAAATTGATTAAAAATATTTTTATTAAATTTGCTATTTTTAGTATATATAAAATATGGTATAAATTCTAATTTTTTTTTATATAATATATTAAGTTTATCATACTTCATATTATGTATACTCCCATTAGCAGCATTTCTTGGATTAGAAAATTTTTTTTTTCCTTTAGTTTTTCTAATTTTATTTAAAAAAATAAAATTTTTTTTTGAATAAACTATTTCTCCTTTAAGATCGAATAATTTAATATTTTTTATTTTATTTACAAATAAAGGTATATTTTTAATATATAAAACATTTTTAAGTAGAATATTACCATATTTACCATCTCCTCTAGTAATAGCAGTATTTAATATGCCATATTTATATATAATACTAATTGCAATACCATCATATTTTAATTCACATATATACTTATTATTTTTACCTATTTTATTTTTTATATTATTTATCCATAAAAGTAGGTTTTTTTTATTATATACATGATTTATAGAATACATTCTAAAAAAATGTTTAATAATATTAATTTTATTATTATTTCTTAATATATTATTATTTAAATTTTTAGTAGGGGTATATTTATAATATTTTTTATATTTTTTTTCTAATTTTATTAATCTGTTAAAGGTTTTATCATATTCATAATTAGTAATTATAGGTTTGTTTAATATATAATATCTATAATTATGATAATTTATATATTTAGATAATTTTATTATTAATAATTTTATTTTTTTTCTCATTTTTTTTTAATAATTTTTAATATTCTATAATTATTGTTTATATCTTTTTTAATTTCTATTGTATCAGAATTAAATTTTTTTTTTAAATAATTAAAAATTTTATTTTTTATTTTATTAGATATTTCAAAATATATTATACCATTTATTTTTAATTTTTTTTTATAAAAATTTTCCATAATTTTTTTATAAAAAATAATTTTATCATTATCTAAAACAAATATAGATTTATAAGGTTCATAAAAAATATTTGTATTTATATATTTATAATATTCTTTATAAGAAATATATGGAGGATTACTAATAATTAAATCAAACTTAGGTATTTTTTTTAAAAAAAAATTATATTTTATTTTATTATTTAATAAATTAAATTTATAGTAATATATTTTATTATTAAGATTATTATAAATAAAATTTTTTTTAGCTATTAATAAAATATTTTTATAGTTATCTAAACAATAAATATTACAATTATATAATTTTTTCTTAATATATATAGAGATACATCCACTTCCTGTACATATATCTAATATATTTAATTTTTTTTTTTTTTTATTATCTTTAATTATTAAATTAACTAATTCTTCAGTTTCTTGTCTAGGGATAAAAATATTATTATTTAAAAAAATTTTTATCCCTTTAAAATAAGTATATTTTATAATATATTGAATAGGATATTTATCCCTTAATTTATATATAGCATAAATAAAATTATTATATTTATTTATAGTTATTTTTTTATCATTTAAAATATAAAAATATAATTTATGAATACTACATTTTAAAAGATGAGTAAATAAAATAAAAAATAATTTCTTTATTTCATAAAATGAATAAACATTTTTTAATTTATTAAAAAATATTTTATAACAATTATTAATATTAATCATATATTTTACCTATAACTATATTTTTTTTTTTATCTATTTTATTTAAAAGTACATTTTTAATTTTATTTATATATGTTTTATTATTTTTTACTTTTATTTTTATATAATTATCAGTATATCCATATAACCATTCTTTTTTTTTATTTTCAAATAAAACTTGTCTAATAGTACCTAAAAACCCTTTATAAAAGTTTTTAGTTTTTAAATATGATATATGTCTTAAAGTTTTACTTCTGAATGATATTATATTATTTTGTATTTGATCTTTCATATAAAAAGCTTCAGTATTTTTTCTCTTAGAATAAGAGAATACATGTAAATATGATATATTAATACTTTTTATAAGATTATAAGTTTCCATAAAAAATTTTAAAGTTTCTCCAGGAAATCCTACTATTACATCTGAACCTATACATGCATCTGGGATTAATTTTTTAATTTTTTTTATTTTATCTAAATAAATTTTAGTTAAATATCTTCTTTTCATTCTTTTTAATATATAATCACTCCCTGATTGTAAAGGTATATGAAAATGATTAACAAATTTATTACTATTTGATATAAATTCAATAATTTCATCTTTTAATAAATTAGGTTCTATAGAAGAAATTCTTATCCTTTTTAATTCTTTTATTTTATTTATTTCTTTAATTAATTTTAATAAATTATTATTTTTATATTTATAATCACCTATATTAATCCCAGTTAAAACAATTTCTTTAATATTTTTATTTAATAACTTATATATATTTCTTATTATTATTTCAATATTATTAGATCTAGATTTACCTCTAGCTATTGGAATTGTACAATATGTACATTTATAATTACATCCATCTTGGATTTTTAAAAAAGATCTAGTTCTATTACGTTCTATTGAATATGCATCTTTATATATATAAGGAATAGTATATAATTCACAAGAATATATCTCTTTATCTATATATTTTTTTAGATTAAATTTATGTTCATTTCCTAATACTAATTTAATCCCTTTGAATTTATATAACTTATTTTTTTCTATTTGAGAATAACATCCAATAGCTACTATAAATGCCTTTTTATTAATTTTTAATATAGAATTAATTTTTATTTTTAAATCTTTTTCAGCTTTATGAGTTACTGAACATGTATTTATAACATAAATATTGGCAAATTTTTTAAAATCTACTATTTTATATCTGGTTTTATCTTTGATAAAACTTTGTTTTATTATAGAAGTTTCTGAAAAATTTAATTTACATCCAATAGTAAAAAAAGCTATTTTTTTTATCACATTTAATTAAAAGTTAATTTATTATACCTGACCCAATTAATTCATTTTTAAAATACCATACTATAAATTGTCCAGGAGTAACAGCATATTGATTTTTATAAAATTTTACTAATATACCAGTATTTAAATAGTATAATAAAGCTTTTTGTTTTTTTACATTATATCTTATTTTACACATAACTATTAATTTATCCTTGGAATTTTTAAATAAATTTCTTATCCAATGTATTGTTTCTTGTTTAATAAATATAACTTTTTTATATAATTCAATATGCTTTTTTTTACTTACATATAAAATATTTTTTTTTATATGTTTATTTAATAAATATAAAGGGTGTTTTTGTCCACTTATATTTAAATGTTTTCTTTGTCCTATAGTGAAATAATAATAACCTAAATGCTTACCAATTTTTTTAGATTTATAGATTTTATCATATTCTACATTGTTATAATTATTTTTTTTATTTTTTTTTTTAGATGAAATATATATAATATCTCCTATATTATTTTTTATTTTTTTTTTTAAAAAATTTATAAGATTTATTTTCCCTATAAAACATAGACCTTGAGAATCTTTTTTATTATAATTATAAAAGTTTAATTTAAAAGCAATTTTACGAACTTCTTTTTTCGTAAAATTACCTAATGGAAATAAAGATTTTGATAATTGATATTGATTTATTCTACATAAAAAATAAGATTGATCTTTTTTTTTATCTTTTCCAGTAAATAAACTATAAATAATTTTATTATTTTTTATTATTTTTTTTTTAATTACATAATGACCAGTAGCTATATAATCTACATCTAATTTTAAGGCTTTATTTAAAAAAAGCCCAAATTTAATTTTTTCATTACATATTATATCAGGGTTAGGAGTAATTCCTTTTTTATATCCATTTATCATATAATTAACAACTAATTTCATATATTCTTTTCTTAGATCCAATACATAAAAAGGTATATTTAATTTATTAGAAATTAACATAGCATATCTCATATCTTCCCACATACAATCTTTATTATACCAATTATACATAAAAAGTGCAATTACATAATATCCTTTTTTTTTTAATAAATAAGCTGATACACTAGAATCTACTCCCCCTGATAATGCTACTGCTACTTTTTTTGTCATATTTATTTCCTATATTAATTTTTAGGAACAAAATTTTTATTCTTTTTAATTTTTTCAAAATATATTTTTTGTTCCTTGTTAATTTTAATAGGAGTCCATAAATATATATGTATAATTAAATTTCCATAACTATATCCATATCCATATCCATTATATGGTAATCCTTTCCCTTTTAATAATAATTTTTTCCCAGATTGAGTTCCTTTAGGTATATTAACTTTAATAAAACCACTTAATGTTTTAATTTTTTTTCTACTACCTAATATAGCTTCTGGGATAGATATATATAATTTCGTATGTAAATCGTTTCCTTCTCTTTTAAATAATTTGTGAGGAATTTCTTTAAAAACTATAATTAAATCGCCATTTTTTCCTCCGAAAGGAGCTTCATTTCCTTTTCCAGGAATTTTAAATATTCCATTGTCATTTACGCCTTTAGGAATAGTTATTTGGACTAATTCTATAACTGATATTAAACCCTGCTTATTAGCATTGTAAGGTACATTAGTAATTATTCTCCCAATTCCTTTACAAAAACTACATTGAATAGTAGTTTGCATTTTACCCAGAAATGTATTAGTAATATTAGTAACGACCCCTGTCCCATTACAATTTACACAAGTTTTAAAATTTACCCCAGGAGCTACCTTCATTCTTTTAATTTTTATAGTTTTATTTCTACCATAATAAATATCTTCTAAAGAAACTTTAATTTTAATTTTTAAATTACTTCCTTTAAATCGATTTACTTTTTTTTTTTTAAAACCAAATTCAGTAAAAGATTCAAATTCATCACTAAATATATCACCAAAATTAGAGAATATATCATCCATATTCATATTATCACTATATRTWWTWWWWMTWKAAKWARTMMYWWWTWKAWMANNNTATYKTTTTMTWTWWWTATKWWSAMTTWWWWYWCTWTAWKMWKMTRYCKCTWYYTTWWWTTWWTMWWMWRAYTYTWTKTTWTTWRTNARRAWWWWWRWMWKRWTKWYWTTTANNWTWKYTWATTTTYTKTAWKYTTTTTWWATATSWTMSKWTRTAKAATWWYKRMWTAYWYMTAWMWTWTYWWAATWRWYWWWMWTWATTTTMTTWWWTANTWAATTAA
>CP099830.1:8057-42625 GCA_029851325.1 Candidatus Shikimatogenerans bostrichidophilus | reverse complement strand
ATTTTKTTMWTATTTKYTAATNNNTTTATTWTTWTTAWTNNMTWWTWATAAAAKWAAWRRTAWWATGAWANKWWWWAAWAATTWMWWTAWTRAAWAMTTTWMWWYWARRMMAAKAWKMKAWWRTTATAWWAKWTTWWWTWWWTAAAWWRTTWYWWATAKAKWMTNWAAWAAATKKTAAWTANAGKATKWWATRTNNNTWTWAATAAAATWTWWWRWWAWTSTAAANNWTWTWTWYTAMTATATWTMYTRATATAWWTWWWKWWARATTTWATTNAMTTYTAAATAWANNNAAMAAAATWTWTTWTWAAAAAAAWTTWTYWWTAAWATTWARRAWTWAWWTWWRWWWWMMTKWTWTAAWWWWMWATTTAWYTNNTAWTWAAATTWTARWWTWWWWTAWTTWCWAMYMATTTWRTWAWYWWTYKWTWWWMTWTWWTAWTTTYWTTWTWWTWWSTTTTTWMWTTWTTTWTTYTANNWTTATAAMYTYMWWTGRANKCYAWWWWTWKWWWATWWWWWTTYTWYMWTTTAWWMWTAAWWTTTMATTAAAAATAAAATCATTATCATAATTATTATTTAATATACCTATTCTTACCCCATCTGCCCCATATTTATTTAATAAATAATATAAATTTTTATAATTCCCTAATGATTTTGATAATTTTTTTTTATTCTTATCTCTAGCTATCCCAGTAAAATATATATATTTAAATGGTTCTTTTTTTATATAAAAAGAACTAAACATAATCATTCTTAATACCCAAAAAAATAATATATCATATCCAGTAACTAATAAATTAATTGGATAATAATAATTAAATAATAAATTGTTTTTTTTATTTATACCATTTAAAACTGATATAGGCAATATCCAAGATGAAAACCAAGTATCTAATACATTATTATCTCGTTTAAGATCATGTTTATTTATTTTTTTGTTATATTTTTTTTTTATTTTTTTTATAGCATTTTTATAAGAAGTAGCTATAATTACATTTTTTTTATAATAATATATTGGTATTTTATGACCCCATATTAATTGTCTAGATATATTCCAATCTTTTAAATTTTTTATCCATTTATAAAATAAATTAATATATTTTTTTTTAGGTAATATTTTAATTTTTTTTATTATTTTTAATGTAGGTTCTATAAAGTTTTCCATTTTTAAATACCATTGTAAAGATAATTTCTTTTCTATTATAGTATTACTTCTTTCTGAATAACCTATTTTATTTATAATTTTTTCTTTTTTTATTAAATAACCTAATTTTTTTAATTCTTTATATATTTTATTTCTTACTATAAATCTATCTTTCCCTTTATAATTTTTAAAATTTACATTTAAAGTCCCATCATCATTAAAAATATTAATAATTTTTATTTTTTTTTTATTTTTTTTATAAATTTTATAATCTTTTTTACTATGTGCAGGGGTTATTTTTAAACATCCAGTTCCTATATTTATATCTACAGATTTATCAGTTATAATAGGAATTAATCGATTAACAATAGGGACAATAACTTTTTTATTTATAAAATTTATATATCTTTTATCTGTAGGGTTTATACATATTGCAGTATCCCCGAATATAGTTTCTGGTCTAGTAGTAGCTATTACTAAAAATTTTTTTTTATCTTCTGTAAAATATTTAATATAATATAAATAATTAATCTGTTTTTTATATATTACTTCTTCATCTGATATAGTAGTTTTAGCTACTATATCCCAATTTATTATTCTATTTTTTTTATATATTAACCCTTTTTTATATAAAAATATAAAAACTTTAATTACTGAATTATAATTCCTTTTATCAAGAGTAAATTGAAATTTATCCCAATCACAAGAACAACCAATACTTTTTAATTGATCTATTATAATTTTATTATATTTAATTGACCAATTAAATAAAAAAGTTTTTAATTTTTTTTTACTTAAATTATTTACATTTATTCCATTTATTCTTAATTCTTTTAAAACTTTAATAACAGTAGCTATAGATGCATGATCTGTACCAGGGATCCAACATACATTATATCCTTTCATTCTTTTAATTCTAGCGTATATATCTAGAATAGTAAAATTTAAAATATGTCCTATATGTAAATCCCCAGTAATATTAGGTGGAGGTAATAATAAAGAATAAGATTTTTTATTTTTATTATAATTAGAACTAAAAACTTTATAATATATCCATTTATTATAAATTTTGTTATTATATTTTTTAAAATTATAATTTTTCATATTTATAATAATCTACTAATTGTATTATAGACATTTTAGATGAATCACCTTTTCTATATCCAGCTTTTAATATTCTAGTATATCCTCCATTTCTTTCTTTTATTTTATTTAAAATATCTTTAAATAAAATATTAACTATTTTTTTATTTTTTAATTTACTTAAAATAATTCTTCTAGTATGAAGATTATTTTTTTTTAATTTATTTAAAATAGGTTCTATATATTTTTTTAATTCTTTAGCTTTAGATAATGTAGTATATATAGATTTATAAAGTATTAAAGAACATGACATATTAGACAACATACTTCTTCTATGAGAATATTTTCTACTTAAATGATTATTTTTTTTATTATGTTTCATCAATTAATTAATTATATTTTTTTATATCCATTTCAAATTTTAAATTTCTTTTCTCCATTTTTTTTATTAATTCTTTTAAGGACTTTTGACCAAAATTTTTAATTTTTAATATATCTGATTCTTTTAAAATTACTAAATCATTCCATTTATAAATTTTAGATGAATTTAAACAATTTATAGTTCTTACTGAAAAATTTTCTTTTTCTAATTTAGTATTTAATATTTTTTTTATTTTTTTATAAATTTTTTTTATTGTTTCATTGTCTTTCTTTTTATAATATTGTTTTTGATTTATAAAATTGTTAAATATATTAATTAAAATTTTTGAAGATTCAATTAAAGATTTTATAGGAGATATAGTACCATCTGTAATTATATTTAGATTTAAAATTTCTTTATTCATATTATTATAAGAATAATTAATAACTTTAAATGATACATTTTTAATAGGAGTATAAATAGAATCAATAGGAATAAACTTTTTATATTCTTTTTTCTTTTCTGATGGTAAATATCCTATTCCTTTATCTACTATTAATTTAATATTAAAATTAACAGATTCATCTTTATTACAAATAACTAATTTTTTATTTATTATTTCAAAATATTTAGAATATTGTTCTATATCCCCAGCATATATTTTATTTTTTTTATTTTTTATTTTTATTTTTATTTTTTCTTTTTCTATATCTAAATAATTTTTCTTTAATTTAAATCTTATTTTTTTTAAATTTAAAACTATTTCAGGTACATCTTCTATTATACCTTTAATAGTAGAAAATTCATGTAATACACCTTTAATTTTAAAATAACTAACAGAGTAACCATATATAGAAGATAATAATATTCTTCTTAATGTATTACCTATAGTTATACCATTTCCATTATTTATAGGATATATTTTAAAAATTCCTAAATTATTAGTTGTTTTTAAAACTAATATTTTAAAAGTCATATGGCTTTTTATTTAGAATATAATTCTACTATTAATTTAGTATTAATTTTGTTTTTAATATCATTAATAGTCGGTAATTTTATACATTCAGCTATCATTTCACTCTCTTTATATAATAACCAACTTTGAATATTATCTCTATCTCTATTAATAGTTAATGAATTAATAATATTTATATTATTTTTCATTTTATTTTTTAAAGATATAATATCGCCTACATTAATTTGATAAGATGGTATATTTATAATTTTATTATTTACCAAAATATGTTTATGTGATACTAATTGTCTGGCAAAAAAAATAGAATTAGCATATCCTATTCTATATACTACGTTATCTAGTCTACGTTCACACATTTGCAATAATAAATCTCCTGTTATTCCTTTCTTTTTATAAACGATATTAAACATTTTTTTTAATTGTTTTTCTAGTATACCATATATATATTTTAATTTTTGTTTTTCTAACAATTGTATAAAATAATTAGATTTTCTACCTATTCTTTTTCTTAATAATCCATGTTGTCCTGGTGGATATTTTTTTCTTTGTAAATATTTTTTATTTCCATATATATATACACCAAATTTTCTTGAAATTTTATTTCGAGGTCCTATATATCTTGACATAATTTTTACATAATTTAATTTTAAATTCTTCTTTTTTTAGGAGGTCTACATCCATTATGAGGTAAAGGAGTTTTATCTTTTATAGATAATATAGTTATACCATTACTACTTATAGTTCTAATGGCCGAATCTCTACCTACTCCTGGACCCTTTATTATAATATCTACTTTTTTTATCCCCAATGATAGACATTTATCAGAAATGTTTTTAGCTGTTATTTGTCCTGCGAATGGAGTATTTTTTTTAGATCCTCTAAATTTCATTTTACCTGATGAAGACCAAGCTAAAACATTCCCTATTTTATCTGTTAAAGTTATGATTATATTATTAAATGTAGAATGTATATATATATCTCCATAATATACATTTTTTTTTTTAATATTTTTTCTTGTCATTAGTTTATTTTTTTATTACTTTTTTTTTATTTGCTACTGTTTTTCTTTTACCTTTTCTAGTTCTAGAATTATTTTTAGTTCTTTGACCTCTTAGAGGTAATCCTAATCTATGTCTTATACCTCTATAAATTCCTATATCTTTTAATTTTTTTATATTAAATTGAACTTCAGTTCTTAATTCTCCTTCTATTTTAAAATTATTCGATATATAATTTATTATTTTTTGTAATTCACTTTCACTCCAATTTTTAACTTTTTTATAGATATCTATATTATTTAACAATAATATTTTTATTGCTGTTTTTCTACCTATACCATATATATATGTTAATGATATAAACCCTATTTTATTATTAGGGATATTTACCCCTGATATTATAGCCATAATTTAATTTTATTAATGATTAACCTTGTTTTAGTTTAAATTTAGGATTTTTTTTATTAATTATTCTTAATATACCTTTTCTTTTAACTATTTTACAATTTTTGTTTCTTTTTTTTAATGATACAACAGTTTTCATTTTAATATCTATATTTTATTCTACATTTTTTTAGATCATAAGGAGAAATTTCAACTTTTACTTTATCACCAGGTAATATTTTAATATAATTTTTTCTTATTTTACCTGATATATGGCCAAGTACTATTAAATTATTTTTTAATTTTATTTTAAACATAGCATTAGGTAAAGCTTCAATAACTGTACCATTAACTTCTATATTTTTTTGTTTTACCATTTTAATCTTTAATTATTTTATTAATTTTACTACCAGAACTTAATATTTTTTTATAAGCCTTTTTACTAAATTTATCAGCATATATTGTTATATTATTTATCAAATTACCATTAGATAATATTTTTAATTTTCTTTTTTTTTTTATTTTTTTTAAAGATATTAATATTTTTTTATTAATTATTTTTATTTTTTTTTTGGTTACTATATTTTGTATATCATTTAAATTTATAATTTCATATTTTACTTTTTTTTTTAATCCAAATTTAGGAATTCTTTTATATAATGGAGTTTGTCCTCCTTCAAACCCAATTTTTTTAGAATATCCTGATCTAGATTTTTGCCCTTTATGTCCTCTACCAGAAGTTCTTCCTTTACCTGACCCTATACCTCGACCTATTCTTTTTTTTTTTTTTACAGATCCTTTATTAGGAATTAATTTATATAATGCCATATTTTTCCCTATTTATTTTTATTATTTCATATTCATCTTTCAATAATTTTAAAGCATAATATGTAGCTTTTACACAATTATATACATTAGATGAACCTATAAATTTAGTATAGATATTATTAATACCTGCTAACTCTAAAACTATTCTAGCAGAACTACCTGCTATTACCCCTGTTCCTATTTTAGCAGGATATAAATAAATTATAGAACTACAATATTTAAATTTTAATTGATATGGTATAGTATAATTTTTAATAGGTATTAAAATCAAATTTTTATTAGCTTTTTCACTAGCTTTATAAATAGAATCAGATATTTCTTTAGATTTCCCTATTCCATATCCTACTATACCTTTATAATTTCCTTTTACAACTATAGTAGTAAAACTAAAATCTCTTCTACCTTTTGTTACTTTACATACTCTTTTTATTTTTACTAATTTTTCTTTTAAATTCTTTTTATTTATAAAATCTTTTTTTTTAATTATTAACATGTTCTTGTTATTATTATATTTTTATACCATTCTTTCTTATAGAATTAATGAGTTCTTTTATTCTCCCATGATATATATATCCATTTTTATCAAAAAAAGCCTTTTTTATATTTAATTTTAACATTTTTTTAGCTATATTTTCTCCTACTATCTTAGACATAATTAGCTTAGTTATATTTTTTTTATTTATACTATTTAAATTTAAAGATGAATATGAAGTTATAGTTTCTCTATTAACATCATCTATTATTTGTACATATATTTCTTTATTGCTTTTAAAGATTGAAATTCTAGGATATTCTTTTGTTCCTTTTTTTTTTAGTTTCATATTGTTTTTGTAAAAATTACTAAACTGTTTTTCCTGTCTTTATTATAATTTTCTCATTTTTATATTTTATCCCTTTACCTTTATATGGATCCGGTTTTTTTAAAGATCTAATTTTAGAAGCAACTATCCCTAATAATTGTTTGTCAATACTATATAAATTTATAATAGGATTATTCCCTTTAATATTATCTACAGTTATATTTATTTTTTTACAAACATGTATTGCTATATTATGTGAATAACCTAAATTTAATATTAAAATACGACCGTTTTTATACGTTTCTGCTTTATACCCTATTCCTACTAATTCTAATTGTTTTTTAAATCCTATATTAACTCCATATATCATATTATATATTAGCATTCTATAAAGACCATGTAAACTTTTATATTTTTTATTATTTTTTAAACTATTAAGAATAAAAATACTATTTTTTTCTTTTTTTATTTTAATATTTTTGTTTACATATTCTTTAAGTTCCCCTAATTTTCCCTTAATATATATATAATTTTTTTTAATTAATACATTTACATTGTTAGGGATATTTATTTGTTTTTTTCCTATTCTTGACATTTATTTAATTTTAATAAATTATACATAAAATTTCTCCTCCTATTTTTTTAGATACAGCTTCATAACCTGTCATTACCCCTAAAGATGTAGATATTATTGAAATCCCATATCCATTTAATACCTTATAAATATTTTTATATTTTAAATATTTTCTTAAACTAGGTTTACTTATTCTTTTTATTTTTCTTAATACGGAAGTATTATTTATATATTTTAAAAATATTATTATTTTATTATCTTTATGAATTTTATAATATTTAATATAATAATTTTTATATAATACTTTAGTAATATTTAAATTTATATTTGAATAATTTACTTCTACATATTTTTTTTTAACATTACATGCATTTCTGATTAATGTTAAATAATTTCCTATAGTATCCATTTACCAACTAGATTTTTTTACCCCTGGAATAAATCCATTTGAAGATAATTTTCGAAATACTATTCTAGAAATACCAAAATATCTAATATATCCTCTAAATCTACCTGTTATTTTACAATGATTTCTCAATCTTACTTTAGATGCATTTTTAGGTATTTTTTGTAATTCTAAATATTTTTTTTGTTTAATTAAAATATTTCTTTTTTTGAAATATTTAAGAAATAATTTTATTCTTTTTTTTTGTCTAGCTTTTATAGATTCTTTTGCCATATATATTATTATTTTTAAAAGGTAATCCTAAATAACTTAATAAGAATTTTGCTTCTAAATTTTTAGAAGTATTAGTTACAAAAGTTATATTCATACCATGTATTTTTTTTACTTTATCAAAATTTATTTCTGGAAATATTATATGTTCTTTTATCCCTAAATTATAATTACCATATCCATCAAAACTAGTTTCTTTTATACCATTAAAATCTTTAGATCTTGGTAATGCTACTGATATTAATCTATCTAAAAATTCATACATTATGTTGTTTCTTAATGTTACCATACATCCTATAGGGATACCTTTTCTTAATTTAAATCCTGATACATCTTTTTTAGATAATCTATAGATTGGTTTCTGTCCTGTAATTAACTCTAAGTCGTTCATATAATAAGTTATTATATTTTTATTTTGTATAGCTATTCCGACTCCTATATTAATGACTATTTTTATTAATTTAGGGACTTGCATTATATTTTTAAAATTTAATTTTTTTTTTAATAAAAATATAATTTTTTCTTTATATAAAGTTTTTAATCTAGGTATATACATATATATTTATTTTTTTTTATAAATAAAATTGTTCTTTAATATAGTATTAGATTTTTTACATATTCGTTTTTTTTCCCCATCTATTAATTTAAAACCTATTCTAGTAACAGTTTTAAATATTGGATCTTCTATTGCAATATTTGATATATTAATTTTATATGGTTTTAGTATTATAGATCCTTTATCTTTTTTATTTTTTTTCTTAATAAATCTTTTAATTTTTTTTATCCCACTTATATTAACTTTATTTTCTTTTTTTAAAATTTTATTTATTTTTCCTTTATAACCTTTATATTTACCGGATATTATAATTATTTTATCTCCTTTTTTAAATTTTAACATATTAATAATTTAATTTATATAACATAATTTGATAAAGATATAATTTTCATATATCCTTTATATCTTAATTCTTTTGCTACTGGACCAAAAATTCTAGTACCTTTTATTTCTTTATTATCATTTAATAATATACAAGCATTATCATCAAATGATATATAAGTCCCATCTAATCTTTTTATTTTTTTTTTAACTCTTACTATAATAGCTCTATATTTTTCTCCTTTTTTAATATTACTTTTTAAAAAAACCTTTTTTACTGTTACTATAATATTATCTCCTAAAGTAGCAAATTTTTTATTACTACCTAATATTCTAATTATTAACACTATTTTTGCCCCAGTATTATCTGTAACTTTTAATTTAGATTCTTGTTGTAACATAATTATTTTATAATTTTTTTTATTAACCAAGCTTTTTTTTTACTTAAAGGTCGTATACTTATTATTTTGACATAATTTCCTCTTTTAGTTAAATTTTTTTCATCATGTGCAAAATATTTTTTATTTTTAAATATAATTTTACCATACTTTTTATGGGTAATTTTTTTTTTATATAAGACTATTCTAGTTTTATTCATCTTATCACTAATTATAAGACCTACTCTAGTTTTTATTTTTTTCATATTTTATTTTTTTTTGAATTTTAAATTAAAAAAAATCATTATATACTATATATTTAGTTTTTACTGGTAATTTTTGAGAACATAACCTTAAGGCTTCTTTAGCAATTTCTTCAGATACACCAGAAATTTCAAATAATATACGACCAGGTTTTACTACTGCTACATAATATTCTACATTCCCTTTCCCTTTACCCATTCTTACTTCTTGTGGTTTTTTAGTTATAGGTTTATCAGGATTAATATTTATATATAGATTTCCCTCTCTTTTCATATATCTAGTTCCAGCTACTCTAGCAGCTTCTATTTGTTTTTCTGTTATATATTTGGCTTTATCTATAGATTGTAAACCATATAATCCAAAATTTAATCTATATCCTCTTTTAGCGTATCCTTTCATTCTACCTTTTTGTCTTTTTAAATACTTTTTTTTTGACATTTTATTATTTTTTTACAAAAAATTTTATTTTTTTTTTGTGTTTTATTTTTAAATAATTATTATAAAAATTCGTTAAATCTTTTATTTTATTATAAATTATATTTTTCATTATCCAAACTTTTACTCCAATTTTCCCATAAGTAGTATTAGCTTCATAAAACCCATAATCAATATTAGATCTAAATGTAGATAATTTAATAGTACCCTTTTTATAAAGTTCTCTTCTAGCCATTTCAGCACCATTTAATCTACCTGATATTTGTATTTTTATTCCTTGAACTTTCATTTTCATTGCAGACAATATAGAAAATTTAATAGATTTTTTATAAGATATTCTATTCTCTATTTGTCTACAAATATTTTTAGCTACCAATAATGCATCTAATTCAGGTTTTATTATATCTATTACATTAATATATACATTACATTCTTTATAATTTGTTTTATTATTTAATAAATTATTTTTTAAATTATTTTTTATTATTATTTTAATTTGATTTTTTATAAAATCTACTTCTTTACCCTTTTTACCTATAACTATAGCAGGCTTTGAAGTACATATAGTAATAATTATCTTATTTCTAGTTCTTTCTATAAAAATATTAGATATACAATATCTATTTAAAAATCTTTTATTTATATAATTTCTTATATCATTATCTTCTTTAACATTTAATAAATAATTATTTATCCATATAGATTTCCAACCATAAATTAATCCTAATCTATTAGAAATAGGATTTGTTTTTTGACCCATTTTATTTTTTTTTTATATATAATTTTATATAACTTAATCTTTTTCTTATAATATGGCATCTACCTTGTGGAGCATATTTAAATCTTTTTCTCATACCTGAACTATTTACTATAATATTATTAATATATAATTTATTTTTTTCAATAAATCCATTTTTATTAATATAATTAGAAACAGCAGATAATATTAAATTTTTTAATATATTAGTACTTTTTATACTAATATAATTATCTAAAATATTTAAAGCATAATTTACATTAGTTCCTTTAATTAAATTAGTAACTGATCTAATTTTTCTATAAGAAATTTTAATATTTCTTAATAAAGAATAATTTATATTTTTTTTTATATTCTTAATTTTATATGATGTTATTCTTTTTCTTTTACCCATTTTTTATTTTTTTTTATTACCAGAATGTCCTCTAAATATTCTAGTTGGAGCAAATTCTCCTAATTTATATCCTACCATATCTTCAGTGATATATACTGGTAAGAATTGTTTCCCATTATGTACTAATAATGTATTTCCAATAAATTCTGGTGTAATAACAGAATTTCTAGCCCAAGTTTTAATATTTTTTTTATTATTAATATTTTTATTATTTTCTTTTATTTTTTTTATTAATTTATAATTTATATAAGGCCCTTTTTTTAATGATCTAGACATATTTATTTATTTTTTTTTTATATTTTTTATTATATATTTAGATGAAATATTTTTTTTTCTACGTGTTTTATATCCTTTAGAATATATTCCATGTTTACTTTTGGGATGACCTCCAGACGCTTTACCTTCACCTCCACCCATAGGATGATCTATAGGATTCATAGCTACTCCTCTAGTTCTAGGTCTTTTTCCTAACCATCTACTATTACCGGCTTTTTTTAATTTTTTAAATTTATGATTATTGTTTGAAATAGAACCTATAGTAGCCATACAATTTAATAATATCATTTTTTTTTCATTTGAAGATAATTTTATAATAGCATATTTATCTTCTTTTGAAATTAAAGTTGAAAATGTACCTGCACTTCTTGAATATATACCTCCTTTACCTGGTATATTTTCTATACAACATATAATAGTTCCTAAAGGGATAATTTTTAAAGGAGCAGAATTACCTATATTAAAAATAGATAAATTTTTAGAAGAAATTATAGTATCACCTATATTTAATCCATTAATAGATAAAATATATTTTTTTTCTCCATCATTATAATACAATAAAGAAATATATGATGATCTATTAGGATCATATTCTATACTTTTAACTTTAGCTTCTATATCATATTTATCTCTTTTATAATCTATAATTCTGTATTTTTTTTTATGCCCCCCACCTATATGTTGAACTGTAATTCTTCCATAATTATTTCTACCACCTGTTTTATGTTTACCATAAATTAATTTATTAAATTTAACTTTTTTTATTTTTTTCATAATTTAATAAAAATTTATTTTTTAATTTATTTTTAAAATTTACTATAATTTTTTTCTTTTTTTTATGTTTTATTTTTATAATATTTATTTTTGTAACTATTAATGAATAATTTTTTAAAAAATATTCTTTTAATTTTATTTTATTTATTTTTTTTTGATTCAATATAAAAGTATACTTTTTATATGTTCTTAACATATTAATAGTTTTGTTTGTCTTTAAAGGATAAAGAAATAATTTCATATTTAAATTAAATTATTTAAAATATATTTATCTATTTTATCACCTATAAATATTATATAATCTGATATTAAAACATAAAAATAATTTATATTATTTTTATAATTTATAATTATGTTTTTAATATTTTTAGAAGATATTAATAAATTTTTATATATTTTATCAGTAATTATTAAATATTTATATGTTTTATAATTTAAGTTTATATTTTTTTTTTTAAAATATAAAATTAAATCTTTTGTTTTTAAGGATAAAAAATTAAACTTCTTCAAAAAAAAAGCTTTATTATGTAATATTTTATCACTTATTAATATTTTTTTTACTTTTTGTTTAATAATTTTATTAATTTTAATTTTATAATTTCTTTTTTTAGGACCAAAAACTCTACCTCCTCCTCTAAAAAGAGGATTTTTAATATCTCCTTTCCTAGCATTACCAGTTCCTTTTTGTTTTAATATTTTTCTAGTACTACCTTTTATTTCACTTCTTTCTTTAGTTTTACTATTTCCTAATCTTTGTGAATGTAAATAACTTTTAACATATAGATAAATTATATGATTTTTATTTTTTTCTTTATTTCTTTTTTTTAATAAAAAAAAATTTTTTTTTATTAAATTTGTACATTTTTTTTCCATTTTTTTATTATTAAATAATTATTTTTTTTCCCAGGAACAGATCCTTTTACCATAATTATTTTATTTTTAACGTCAATTTTCAAGATTTTCATTTTTTTTATTGTTATTCTATTACTTCCCATATGACCAGCCATTTTTAACCCTTTAAAAACTCTAGAAGGAGAGGATCCTGCTCCTATAGATCCTGGAGATCTTAACCTATTATGTTGTCCATGAGTTTTACCTCCTACTCCAGAAAAATTATATCTTTTTACTACTCCTTGAAAACCTTTCCCTATAGTATTACCTATAATATCTACATATTTGTCATTTATAAAATAATTTAAATCAATATACTCATCATTAATAATATTTTTTATGTATTTATAAGTTAAATTATTTAATTGAATTAATTTTCTATAATAATTTGTATTATATTTTTTAAATATTCCACTTAAAGGCTTATTAATTTTTTTTATTTTATCATAACCTAATAAAACGGTATAATAAATATTAGTAGTTTTATTAATATATATAATCTTATTAGGATTACAATTTATAATTGTACAAGGATAAAGTTTTTTATTAAAAAAAATACTTATCATTTGTATTTTAGTACCTATTATCTTAATCATATTTATTAAATTTTTATTTGTACATCTACTCCACTAGCCAATTCTAATTTCATTAAAGCTTCTATTGTCATAGTATTAGCATTAATAATTTCTAAATATCTTACATGAGTTGATAATTCGAATTGTTCTCTTGATTTTTTATGAACATGCGGTGATTTTAATACTGTAAATTTTTTTTTTTTAGTAGGTAATGGTATAGGACCATTTATAGTAACTCCTGTAGATTTAATTGATTTTATAATATTTTTAATTGATTTATCTAATAAAATATAATCATAGGATTTTAATTTTATTTTTATTATTTGACTCATTGTTTTATTTATTTATTAATTTATTAAAATTCTCTTTAGGTAATTCATCATAATGTGAGAAACTCATATTAGAGGTAGCTCTACCAGAAGATAAAGATCTTAAACTAGTAACATATCCAAACATTTCAGATAATGGAACTAAACCTTTAACAATTTTATTATTATTAATATCTAAAATTTCTTTAATTATCCCTCTTCTTTTATTAATATCACTTACTATATTTCCTAAATAATCATTATTACAAATTACTTCTAATTTCATTATAGGTTCCATTATAACAGGATTTGTCTTATTTGCTGAATTTTTAAACCCATTTTTAGCTGCTATTTCAAAAGATAATGTATCAGAATCTACAGAATGATAAGTACCATCTAATAAAACTATTTCCATAGATTCTACTTCATATCCTAATAAAGGCCCTATTTTCATAGATTCTTTAAATCCTTTTTTTACTGATGATATAAATTCTTTAGGAATATTTCCTCCTTTTACTTTATTTATAAAATTTAACCCTTTACCTTTATATGGACCTATAGTAAATAAAATATCAGCATATTTACCTCTACCACCTGTTTGTTTTTTATAAATTTCTCTATATTTTATTGTACTTTTAAATTTTTCTTTATATTCAACTTTAGGAATGCCTTTATTAAATGAAATATTATATTCTCTTTGCATTCTATCTATTATAATATCTAAATGTAACTCTCCCATCCCATTTATAATAGTTTCACCAGTATTTTTATCTATTTTTACATTAAATGTAGGATCTTCTTCAATAATTTTAGATAAAGCAATACTCATTTTATCTAAATCAGATTTTTTTTTAGGTTCTATAGATATTCCCATAACAGGTTTAGGAAATTTAATATTTTCTAATAATATAGGATTATTAATACTACATAATGTATCACCGGTTTTTATATCTTTAAATCCTACCCCAGCAAAAATATCTCCAGCCAAAATTTTATTTATAGGTATTTGTTTATTTGCATGCATTTGATACATTCTAGAAATTTTCTCTTTTGTTTTAGTTCTTATATTATATACGTAATCACCAATTTTTAATAAACCTGAATATACTCTTATAAATACTAATTTCCCAACAAATTTATCACTAGATATTTTAAAAACTAATGAACAAAAAGAATTATTTTTTTTTGGACTTACTATACATTTTTTATTTTTTAATAAATCAATACCTATAATCTTTTTAGATTTTAATGGAGAAGGTAAATACATACATATTGAATCTAATAATTTTTGGACACCTTTATTTTTAAAAGAAGACCCACACAAGATAGGAACTAAATTTATCTTTAATGTTTCTTTTTTTATTATTTTAATAATTTTATTAATTTTTATTTTTTTATTACTTAAAAAGTTTTCCATTAGTTCATCATCATATTCTGACAATATTTCTAATAATTTTTTTTTATATTTATTAGTTATATCTATCATATCTTTAGGAACTTTTTTAATATTATACTTCATCCCATAATTTTTTTCTTCCCATATTATAGATTTATTAGATAATAAATCTATAATTCCTATAAATTTTTCTTTTATAATTAATGGAATTTGCAATATTATAGGAATACTTTTTAATTTAGTTTTTATTTGTGAACAAACTTTAAAAAAGTTTGCTCCTTTTCTATCCATTTTATTAATATATCCTATTCTAGGAATTTTATATTTATTAGCTTGATTCCAAACTGTTTCAGATTGTGGTTCTACTCCTTCTACTGAACTAAATAAAACTATCATACCATCTAATATTCTTAAAGATCTTTCAACTTCTACTGTAAAATCTACATGTCCTGGAGTATCTATAATATTAATATAATATTTTTTTTTATTATACTTCCATACACATCTAGTAGCAGCAGAAGTAATAGTTATCCCTCTTTCTTGTTCTTGTATCATCCAATCCATAGTAGCATTACCTTCATGAACTTCCCCAATTTTATGATTAATCCCTGAATAATATAATATTCTTTCAGTAGTAGTAGTTTTCCCAGCGTCTATATGTGCTACAATCCCTATATTTCTTGTATATTTTAATTTATTCATAAAATTTAAAATTTAAAATGTGAAAAAGCTTTATTTGATTCTGCTTGTTTATGTATTTCATTTTTCTTTTTTATAGTATTACCAATCCCATTGTAAGTAGAAATAATTTCATTAGCTAATTTTTCAGACATAGTTTTTTCCTTTCTATTTTTAGCATTTACAATTAACCATTTAATGGTTAAATATTTTTTTTGATTTTCATTTATTTTTACAGGTATACTATAAGTAGAACCACCTATTTTACGAGTTTTAATTTTTACTTCAGGTGAAGCATTTTTAATTGCTATTTTTAAAATATTTAATGGCTTAATATTGTTAAGGTTTAATTTATCATTAATTATATCTAATGTTTTATAAAAAATTTTATATGCTATATTTTTTTTTCCTTTTTTCATAATATGATTAATAAAATATGTAACTAATCTACTATTATATTTTACATCAGGTATATATTGTTTATTATTTTTTTTAGTTTTTCTCATAAATTTTATTTTTTATTATAATTTTTATTTTTTTTTGTTCCATATCTACTTCTACTTTTTTTTCTATCTTTTACCCCATCAGTATCTAAAGTTCCACGAATAATATGATATTTTACCCCTGGTAAATCTTTTACTCTACCTCCTTCTACTAGAACTATGGAATGTTCTTGTAAATTATGTCCTTCACCTTTTATATATGCATTTATTTCATTACCTTCTGTTAGTTTTACTCTTGCTACTTTTCTTAAAGCAGAGTTAGGTTTTTTAGGTGTTGTAGTATATACTTTCAAACAAATCCCTTTTTTTTGAGGAGATTTTTTTAACGCAGGTGATTTAGATTTTTTTTTAATTAATTTTCTTTTATTTTTTATTAATTGTTGTATTGTAGGCATATTTATTTTTTTTTAATATTCTATTAATATATTTAAAAGTTGATAATATAACAGGTTTATTGTTTATAATTGCTATATTATGTTCATAATGAGCTGAATTTTTTAAATTAGAAGTTATATAAGTCCATCCATCTTTATATAGTTTTATTTTATTAGTTCCTATATTAACCATAGGTTCTATTGAAAAAACCATTCCATTATGTAAAGACATCCCAGTATTTTTTTTCCCATAATTAGGAATATTAGGTAATTCATGTAATTTTTTTCCTATACCATGTCCTACTAAATCTTTGACTACATATAAATTTTTATTTTTTTTAGTAATATATTTGTTAATGTTATATCCAATATTACCTATTTTATTCCCTTTTTTACAAAATTTTATTCCTATATATAAAGATTTTAAAGTAATTTTTAATAAATTTTTATTTTCTTTTGATATATTTCCTACTCCATAAGTATAAGCATTGTCACTATAATATTTATTTTTTAATACTCCACAATCTATAGAAATTATATCTCCTTCTTTTAAAATTTTGTTTCTTGGTAATCCATGTACTACTTCATAATTAATAGAGGTACATATAGTATAAGGATAATTATATAAACCTAAAAATGCAGGATACCCACCATTATCTATAATATATTCTTTTGCTATTTTATCTAAAAATAATAAATTAATCCCAGGTTTTATATAATTAGTTAATATTCCTAGGGTTTTAGAAGATAATTTAGCATTTTTTTTTATTCTTTTTATTTCTTTAATATTTTTAATTAACATTTTTATATTTTTTATACAATTAAAATTATATATTTTATATATTAATAATTATTATTCATATAATATTTAAAAATATAAAATGAATAAAAAATTCCCATATGGAGTATTAACCGGTGATTTAGTATATAAATTATTTAAATATGCTAAGAAAAACAAATTTGCAATACCTGCTGTAAATGTCCACGGGTCTAATACAATAAATGCAGCAATAGAAACAGCTGCTAAAATGAATTCCCCTATTATTATACAATTTTCTTATGGAGGCTCTCTTTTTAATGCTGGAAAATCAAATGAAAATAAATCAGCAATATTAGGAGCTATTTCTGGTGCTTATCATGTACATTTATTATCAAAATATTATAAAGCTACTGTTATCTTACATACAGATCATTGTAATAAGAATTTATTACCTTGGATAGATGGATTATTAAAAGAAAATGAAAAAAGTTATAAATATTATGGAAAACCATTATTTAGTTCTCATATGTTAGATTTATCAAATGAACCAATAAAAAAAAATATAAATATATGTAAATATTATTTAAAAAAAATGAAAAAAATGAATATAACATTAGAACTAGAATTAGGAATAACTGGAGGAGAAGAAGACAATATTAATAATAAAAAAATAAATATATCTAAACTATATACATGTCCTACAGATGTAGAATATGCTTATAAAAAATTAAAAAAAATTAGTAATAATTTTATAATAGCAGCATCTTTTGGTAATATGCATGGGATACATAATCCTAATGTAGTAAAATTAAAAACAAATATTTTAAAAAAAACACAATTATATATAAAAAATAAATATAAAACCAATAATAAACCTATATGTTTCGTATTTCATGGAGGTTCTGGATCATCTATTAAAGATATAAAAAAATCTATAGAATATGGGGTTGTAAAAATGAATATAGATACTGACACTCAATATGCTTTTACAACAGGAATTTATAAATATATTCAAAAAACTAATAAATATTTATTATCCCAAATGAATAATAATAAATCTAATAAAAAATATTATGATCCTAGAATAGTTTTAAGATATGGTGAAAAAAAATTTAAAAAAAGATTAATTAAAGCTTTTAAAGATTTAAATAATGTAAATACTTTATAATTTGTCTTTTTTTTTATATATATATGGGGGGTACTAGATTCGAACTAGTGACCTTTTGCTTGTAAGGCAAACGCTCTAAACCTACTGAGCTAACCACCCAATAACAATATAATAAAATATAAATAATAATATTAATTTATAAAAAGCTAAATAAATTTATTTTCCCTTTAGACATATTTTTAATATCTTGCAAAATAATTATATCATTTACATATTTAGTTTTATTCCATCTTATATAAGTTTTTTTCATATAATTTGCAATATTACATATATATTTTATTTTTATTTTTTTTAAAAAAATAATTGTTTTTTTAAAAAAATTTATTATATTTATCCCATAATATCTATATTTTTTATTATAAAATTTAGAAATTCTTATCCTATATTTCATTAATTCTATATGTCTATTTTTTTTTATTTTATTAAATAAAATTTTCTTTTTTATTTTATATTTTTTATTTATTTTAATTTTTTGTTTAGAAATAAAAAATAATTGTACCCATAATTTTTTTTTATAATTTAAAAAATTTTTTTTTATTTTTTTATTGAGATTTTCCATTAAATTGATTATTATATTCGCATATTTATTTTTTATTTCATTTGTTTTTATTAAACTAATTTTAGTTACTAATTTTTGAATATTCCTACCATATTCTGGATATATTAAATTTTCTCTAGATGTATTGTATTCCATAATTTCTTTTATTATCTTTATTTTTATTAAAATTATTATAAAATGTCAAAAATTTGTGAAATTACAAATAAAAAACCTAAAAGTGGATATAAAAGATCAAATGCAAATAACAAAACAAAAAGATGGTTTAAAATAAATATATTTAAAAAAAGAATTTATGATATTAATAAAAAAAAATGGATAAAAATGAAAATATCTACATATGGATTAAGATTAATAAAAAAAAAAGGATTAAAAAATTTTATATAATATGTCAAAAAATAGAAAATATATAATTCTAGAATGTATAGAACAAAAGAATAAATTAAAAAAAAAATCTAGATATTATACAACTAAAAATATAAAAAAAAATAATAAGAATAAATTAAAATTAAAAAAATATAATTATATTCTTAGAAAAAGGACTATACATAAAGAAATATAATAATAAATACATATGAAGAATAAAATTAAATATATAGTAATGAAAAAAAATAAAAAGAAAAAATATACTTTTATAGAAAAAATTTTAGATGAAAAAAAATTTTTAAAAAAATTATAATGTTTTTATTATTTTTAATAATAAAAAATAAAATTTATTTATTTCTTCTTTTTTATTATATAAACCATAACTTATTCTAATTGTTCCATTTTTTAATTTTAAATAGTTAAAAAGAGGTTGGGCACAATGATATCCGGTTCTAACACATATTCCATATTTATTTAATAAGCATCCTAAGTCAAAATTATTAATGTTTTTAACGTTAAAAGATAAAATAGAAGAATTATAAATATTATTTTTTCCATATAAAATTATTTTTTTATTATTTAAAAATAATTTTTTTGTATATTCTATTAATTTATTTTCATATATATTAATATTATATATTTTAATTTTTTCTATAAATTTAATTACATAATAAAAAGAAATTATAGAAGATATATTTGGGGTACCTGCTTCTAATATTGAAGGTAAATCTAAATAAGTAGTTTTTTTTAAACTAACATATTTTACCATTGATCCTCCTACTTGATATTTATTTAATTTTTTTAAAATATTTTTTTTTCCATATAATATCCCTAACCCAGTAGGACCATATATTTTATGAGCCGAAAAAACAAAAAAATCTATATTTAATTTTTGTACGTCTATAGGAATATGTGCAATAGATTGAGCCCCATCTAATAAAATTAAAATTTTATTATTAATTTTTTTTATTATATTAACTATATAATATATAGGTAATATAGTTCCAAAAACATTTGATATATGAGTTATAGATATTAATTTAGTTTTATTATTTATTTTTTTTTTTAAATCATTTAAATCTATATTATATAGTTTATTAATCTTTATAAATTTTAATTTAATTTTTTTTTTATAAGATAATAATTGCCATGGAAGAAAATTAGAATGATGTTCTAATAAAGTTATTACTATTTCATCATTTTTACTCCAATTTAAGCTATTTGATATTAAATTAATAGATTCAGTAGTACCTTTAGTAAATATTATTTCTTTAGCATATTTAGCATGTATAAAATGTTTTATTTTATTTCTAGATTTATAAATTAAATCAGTTGTTTTATTACTCAACGTATAATTAGATCTATTTATATTAGAATTTAAGTTACTATAATAATAGTTAATATTATTTATTAAACATTTTGGTTTTTGAGTAGTAGATGAATTATCAAAATATATAAAATTCTTTTTTTTTAAAATTGGAAAATTAGATCTAATTTTTTTTATTTCTCTTTTATTAAACATAAAATTTTTTTTTATTTAAAATTAATTTTAATTTATTTTTAATGTCTTTAAAAAGACATTTAAAAGTTTTGATATTAATTATCTTATATAAGATAGATAAAAAGAATAAAATTTTGGCTTTATATAATTTTATTCCTCTAGATTGTAAATAATAAATAAAAAATTTATTTATTTTTCCAATGTTAACCCCATGAGAACATTTTATATTATTAGTATAAATATTTAAATAAGGTTTTAAATTTATATAAACTTTATTTGATAAAATAAAATTTTTATAGTTTTGATAACTTATATTATTTTTAGTATTTTTTTTAACATTTATTAAACCTTTTAATATGCTTTTAGAAGAATCATCATATATACCTATATAATATTGTTTATTATTACAATAACTATAATTATTATTTATTAATAAATAAAAATTAGTAGTTTGAGTATTTGAACTAATAATTATACTATTTATTCTACTTAAACAATAATTAGAGAGATTATTTATAATAATATTATTATAATTAAATTTTTCATATAAATTAATATCATATAAAATAAATTTAGTGAACTTCTTTTGATATATAATAATATTATTTATAGTACTTATACTAAAATTATTTTTTTTATATTTTAAATAGATAACATTACTTTTTTTTTTTAGATATATTTTAAAAAAAAAATTATTTATTATATAAATATTACTTTTTATATTTTTAAATGTTTCTTTTATAAATAAAAATGTTCTATTATCTAATATTAGTAAAATATTAATATTATTAATTAAAGAAAAAGAATTAATAAAATTAAGATTTAATTTTATATATTTATTATATAAATAAATGTTTTTATTTTTGATATATAATATTAATGTATATAAATTAGAAATAAAAGGTGATAAAGCTTTACTATTTATTTTTTTTTTTATATTTTTTATTTTTTTTTTTTTTTTTAAATAATATTTTATATTATAAAATTTTTTTAATTTTTTGTGAATTTTAATTTTTAAAAATAGACCATTAAAAAATAAAATATTTATATAATATTTAAGATTATTAATAATAAATTTATTATTTATCATTGTGTTTTTTTTTAATTAAGCTATAATATCCATTCTTTTCTATTCTATATATTAATTCACTATTACCAGATAATATAATACTACCATTATAAATAATATGAACCCTATTAGGTATAATATATTTTATAATATTAGTATTATGTGTAATTATTAATAATGAACATTTGGGGTTATTTTTTAAATAATGTTTTATAATTTTAAATAATAATTTTATAGTGTCTATATCTAATCCTGAATCTATTTCATCTAAAATAATAAATTTTGGTTTTAATATTAACATTTGTAAAATTTCATTTTTTTTTTTTTCTCCTCCAGAAAAACCTAAATTAAAAAATCGATATAAATCTTTTTTATCTATATTTAAAATTTTACATAATTTATATATTTTTTTTAAATTATTTTTTTTTTTTATATTTTTAAAAAAATTAAACATCGTAATACCATCAATTTCAATAGGATTTTGAAAAGATAAAAAAATACCTAATTTAGAAATTTTATCAGGAGATAATGTATTAATTATCTTTTTACAAAAAATTATTTTACCTTTGTTAATTTTATATTTAGGTTTTCCTGTAATTATATAAGACAAAGTACTTTTACCAGATCCATTAGGACCCATTAATATATGTATTTCTCCGTTGTTAATTTTTAAATTTAAATTTTTAATAATTAAAGTGTTATTTATAGAACTATATAAATTTTTTATTTTTAACATATGTATTGTATATATATATTTAATTAATTTTAACCAACAGAATTTTCTAATTCTATATTTAATAATTCTTTTGCTTCTAGTGCAAATTCTAAAGGTAATTTAGTAATTATATTATAACTAAACCCACTAACTATTATAGCCATTGCTTTTTCTTTACTTATTCCTCTTTGATTACAATAAAATATTTGTTCTTCTTCAATTTTAGATATAGTAGATTCATGTTCTATTTTAGAAGTTTTATTCATAGAAATTATATTAGGATATGTATATGTACTACATTTGTTACCTATTAATAAAGAATCACATTGAGTATAATTTTTAGAATTTTTAGCTGATTTACATATTTTTACTAAACCTCTATATGTATTTTTAGAATAATTAGTCGATATCCCTTTAGATATTATTAAACTACTTGTATTTTTTCCAATATGTATCATTTTACTTCCTGTATCTATTTGTTGATAATTTTTGGATAAAGATATCGATCTAAATTCTCCTATTGAATTATCCCCTTCTAAAATACATGAAGGATATTTCCAAGTTACAGAGGATCCAGTTTCTACTTGTATCCATGATATTTTAGATTTTTTTTTACATATTCCTCTTTTAGTAACGAAATTATATATACCACCTTTTCCATTTTTATCCCCAGGATACCAATTTTGCACAGTAGAATATTTTATTTTAGAATTTTTTAAAGCTATTAATTCAACAACAGCGGCGTGCAATTGATTATTTTGTCGAATAGGAGCAGTACACCCTTCTAAATAACTAACAGATCCACCTTCGTCTACTATAATTAATGTTCTTTCAAATTGACCAATTTTACCATTATTAATTCTAAAATAAGTAGATAAATCAATTGGACATTTTATTCCTTTAGGAATATAGCAAAAAGAACCATCTGAGAATACTGCTGTATTTAATGATGAATAGAAATTATCATAATAAGGTACTACGCTACCTAGATATTTTTTTATTAATTTTTGATATTTAATTATAGCTTCACTAATTGAACAAAAGATAATACCATGTTTTTTAAGAATTTTATTATATGTAGTATTTATACTTATAGAATCAAAAACATAATCAATAGAAACAGTATTATTCCTTTTATTAATTGGTAAACCTAGTTTATCAAAAGTTTTAATTATCCTTTTATCTTTTTTATTTTTTATACCTGAAAAATAACTAATTTTATTAAAATTAAGTTTTTTATACTGTAAATTAGCCCATTCTGGATATTTTTTTTTATTTTTTTTCCAATAATAATATGATTTTAGTCTTAAAGTAGTCATCCATTCTGGTTCATTTTTTATTTTAGATATTCGTTTTATAATTTTTGAATTTAAACCTAATGGAAAAGTTTTAGATTTTATTTTAGTATAAAATCCATAATTATATTTATTTTTTTTTAAAGATTTTTTAATATTTTTATTCATATATTAATTAATATTTAATTTACTAATTCTATAAAATTTTTTATTATTTTATCCCCTAAAACTCCAGATTTTTCAGGGAAAAATTGTACTCCATATATATTTTTTTTTTTTAAAATTGCACTATAAGATAAAATGTGATTTGTATGTGCTATAGTATATTTCCCAATATTTATATAATCATTATGATTAAAATATTGATAAAAACTATTTCTATTTACTCCATTTAAAATAATATCGTCATTGTTATGATAAATTTTTTTTTTTCCTATATTTTTTTCATTATGATTATTAATATTTAAAATTTTTTTTACTAATACATTCTTAAAAATATTTAAACATTTTTTGTTTAAATATTTATAACATAAAATATGTAATCCAGTTGATATAGCTAATATAGGTTTATTTATTAATTTTAATATAGTATATATATTCTTTTTTTTTAAATAATTAATAGTAAAATTTATATTTAAATTGCTATGTATTATTATTTTATTTGATGTTAAAATATATTTTTTTTTATATGATATTTTAGGTAAATATCCTAATTTTATTATTTTTTTTTTTATTTTTTTTATGTTATTTTTTTTAATTTTTATTATTACTATTTTCATAGTTTTTTTTTATTTTTATTTTTATTCAGTATAAATACTGAAATAATTTTAAATATTTATTATTGTTTTTCCATTTTATAATAAAAAAATCAAATTTAATATAAACTTTTTTAATATGATATATCTTTTTAATTTTTTTTCTTATTAAATAACTTAATAAATTTATATTTTTTCCTCTATATCCTATAAATATTTTTTTTTGAGATTTCTTTTCTAAATAAACTAAACTATCTATATATATATAATTTTTATTTTTTAAAATTTTATTTATATATATTTCAGAAGAATAAGGAATTTCTTTTTTATAAATTTTATATATATACCCTCTAATAATTTCACTAATAAAAAAAGTTTGATTATATAAATTATCATAATAAAAGTCAGAATATATTTTATTTTTGTTAATTTTTTTATATATTGTTTTTATTAATTCTTTATATATATGTTTTTTATTATTAGGAATTATAATAATATTATCTATTTTAAAAAACTTTAAATAAAGTAAATTTATTTTTTTTTTATTAGTATTATTAAATACTATTAAAAATTTAGTTTTATTTTTTAATTGCTCTTTATATTTAGAAATAAAGTATATATCTTTTTTTAAATATCTTTTTTTATTTTGGGTAACATATAATATTATATTAGATAAATTAATTGATTTTTTTATAATTTTTAGCATAAAAAAATGCAATTTATATTTTCTTTTGAATAAAAACCCAGGCGTATCTATTAATAAATTAGTTGTTTCTTTTATTGGTAAAATATCTATAATTAATTTTCTAGTAAAATGTATTTTTTTATTTATTATAGATTTATAATTATTTAATATTTTATTAAATAAAAAAGATTTTCCAACATTACTTAATCCTATTATGCTAATGATACTATTAAATTTATTTATTTCCATTATTTAATAATTTATATATATATAAATAATTTTTTAAAGATAATTCTTGAGCTCTTTTATTAAATAATAAATTATTTTTTAATATTTCATCTTTTATTTTAAATTTTTTTTTTAAAGAATTTTTTAAAATTTTCCTTTTATATGAAAAAGCTTCTTTTATTATTTTTAAAAATTTTTTTATATTTATATTATATTTTATATATTTTTTTTTTATAATAACTACTGTTGAATCAACTTTAGGAATAGGAAAAAAATAATTTTTAGGGATGTCAAATATTCTTTTTACATAAAAGAACATATTAAAATAAATAGAAAGTTTACTATTGTAAATTATTTTTTTTCTTTTATTAATTATAATATTATTTATAAATTCTTTTTGAAAAGTTCCAATTATTTCTGCAATATTTTTTTTATTTTTTATAAACCAAATTAATAATTTAGAAGAAATATTATATGGAAAATTTCCTACAATATAGAATTTTTTTTTTTTTTTTAAATTTTGTAATTTAATATTTAAAATATTATCATTAAYWWTAATTATTTTATGTTTATAATTTTTAATTTTAAATTTATTTATTAAAAATTTGTCTATTTCTACAAAAAAACATTTTTTTTTAAAATTTATTAAATTTTTACTTAAATTCCCATTGCCAGATCCTATTTCTAAAATATAATCATATTTTATGGTTTTTGATCTTTTTTTTAAAAAATGTATAATTTTTAATATTATTTTATTTTTTTTTAGAAAAATTTGACTATATTTTTTTTTAAAAATAATCATTATATTTTATTTAAAAAATTTACTTATATATAAAAATGTTAAAAAAAAAACTATATATAATCCCTACTCCAATAGGTAATTTAAAAGATATAACTTATAGGTCTATATATATCTTAAATAAAAGTGATTTAATAATAGTAGAAAATATTTATCATTCTTTAATTTTATTAAAAGCTTATAATATAAAAAAACCTTTAATAAAATATAATAAATATAATGAAAATAATAAAATTTATAATATTATAAAATATATTAAGATAAATAATTCTAAAATAATTTCTTTAATTTCAAATGCTGGATATCCTAGTATATCTGATCCTGGATATTTATTAATAAAGACTTTTATAAAAAAAAAATTTTATATTTCTTGTTTACCTGGATCTAATGCAATTTTGCCATCATTAATAGTCTCTGGATTTCCTTTAAATGAATTTATGTATATTGGGTTTTTAACTAAAAAAAATATAAAAAAAAAATTAAATCTAATAAAATCGAAAAAGATAACTATAGTTTTTTATGATTCTCCAAAAAGATTATTAAATACTTTAATTAATTTAAATAATATAATAGGGGAAAATAGAAAAATTATTATATATAAAGAAATATCTAAAATACATGAAAAAATTATAAGAGGGAAAATAAAAAATATTTTAAAAAAATATAAAAATAAAAAAATAAAAGGAGAATTAACATATGTTATAAAAGGTATTTAAATTTTTAATTTATTTAAAATTTTAATTTGATAATCTATTTCTTCATTTGTAATTTTTCTATAAATTATTTTAGGTTTATTAATTTTATGATTAAAAGATAAAACATTTTTTTTAATATTAATAATCTTTAATAGTTTTAAATTAAGAATTTTTAAAAATTTTTTAGTAGTATAAGGTAAGAATAGATTAGATAAATGACTAATATATCCTATAATTTGAGAAGAGACATATAATATAGTATTTCTTTTAATTATATCATTAATTGCCCAAGGACTATATTTAGATAAATATTTATTACCTATTCTAGCTAAATTCATATATTTATATAGAGCTTTTCTAAATTCAAAAATAGAAATTAGATTTCCAATTTTATTAGGATATTTATAAATTCTATTTAAAATTTTTTTGTCTTTTTTTTTCAAAAAGATTTTATTTGGAATAGACCCATTACAAAATTTATGAATTAAAACTATTACTCGATTAAAAAAATTTCCTAATATCCCTATTAATTCTGAATTATGATAATATTTAAATTTTTTCCAAGTAAAATTGCTATCTTTTTTAATAGGCATATCCATTATTAAACTATATCTTAAGCTATCTATTAAATTTGGGAAAAAAGAAAAATAATTTTTAATAAATATTGCCCAGTTTTTAGAAGTAGATATTTTTTTTCCTTCTAAATTTAAAAATTCATTAGAATTTATATAATATGGAATTATATATTTTTTATTATAATTTTTTATTATAATAGGGAAAAAAATACTATGAAAAATTATATTATCTTTTCCAATAAAATTTATTAATTTAGTATCTTTATTTTTCCAATAAGATTTCCATTTTTTATTTTTGTTTTGTGCCCAATTTATAGTACTAGTAATATATCCTAAAATAGCCTCAAACCATACATATAATACTTTAAATTTATATTTTTTATTATTTATAGGAAGTTTTATACCCCATTTTAAATCCCTAGTTATAGATCTATCCTGTGAACTATTTTTTATAAAATTATAAATTATTTTTATTATTTTATTTTTTATTTTATTTTTTTTAAATTTTTTTAATATTTTATATATCATTTTTTTTTTTCTCTTAAATGATATAAATAAATTAATAGTTTTTTTTAGAATTGGAGTTTTTTTAGTTAAAATAGATTTAGGATTAATTAAATCTCCTACATTTAATATATTTCCACATTTTTCGCATTGATCAGAATAAGAATATTTATAGTTACAATTAGGACAAGTTCCTATTACAAATCGATCAGCTAAATATAATTTATATTTTTTATCATAATATTGATAAGTTTCTTTTTCTATAAAGAATTTTTTTTTATATAATTTATTAAAAACTTTTTTACTATATTTATGATGTAATTTATCTGATGTTCTATAATAATTATCTATAGAAATTTTTAATAGTTTTAAATCTTTTTTTATATTTTTATGATATTTATTTATTATTTTTTGTGGAGAAATATTTTCTTTAATAGATTTTATTAAAATAGAAGCTCCATGTTCATCAGATCCTGAAATAAAAATTATTTTTTTATTAATACTTCTTAAATATCTTGAATAAATATCCGCAGGTAAAAAGACTCCTGAAACATGACCTATATGTAAATTTCCATTAGTATATGGAAAAGCAGCAGTAATTATATATCTTTTTTTCATATTTTTTTTATTTTTAAAAAGCAATATTAATTATTTTATCCATAGAATTAATAAAATAAAATTTTAATCCTATTAAATATTTATTATTTATAGCTTTAACATTTTTTTTATTTTTTTTTGGTAAAATAATATATTTAATATATGATCTTTTGGCAGCTAATATTTTTTCTTTAATCCCTCCAACAGGTAATACTTTACCTCTTAAAGTAATTTCTCCAGTCATAGCTATATTATTTCTAAGTTTAATATTAGTATAAGTAGAAATTAAAGATGTAAGTATAGCTACTCCAGCAGAAGGTCCATCTTTAGGTATAGCCCCTTCAGGAACATGAATATGTATATCATAAGTAGAAAAAAGATTAATATCAATTTTAAATTTTTTATAATTAGACCTTATATATTTTATAGCTATTATTATAGATTCTTTCATTATTTTCCCTACATTACCAGTAATACTAACATTTCCTTTACCTTTTTCTAACAAACGAGATTCTATATAAATAATATCTCCCCCCATTCCTGTCCATGCTAAACCAATAGATACACCAGGATTTTCTATTTTTTCATATTTATTAATACTATAATTAGGACCTAAAATTTTATATATCAATTTATTATTTATATTAGTAATATATTTATTATGCATAACTATATTTTTTGCTATATATCTAAAAATTTTATCTATACATCTTTCTAAATTTCTTATACCAGATTCATATGTATAATTAATAATTATTTTTTTTATATATTTTCTTTTAATATTAAAATTATTTTTTATTTTTAATCCATTTTTTTTTATTAATTTAGGCAATAAAAATTTTTTTGTAATTTCTATTTTTTCTTCAATAGTATATCCACTAATATTTATAATTTCCATTCTATCTAATAAAGCATTGTTTATATTATTTAAATCATTTGCAGTAGCTATAAATAGAATTTTAGAAAGATCATATCCAATTTCTAAAAAATTATCATAAAAAGATTTATTTTGTTCTGGATCTAATACTTCTAACATAGCAGATGCAGGGTCTCCATTATATCCTCCAATACCTATTTTATCTATTTCATCTAAAACAAACACAGGATTAGATGTTCCTACTTTATTTATAAACTGTAAAATTCTTCCAGGCATAGCTCCTATATAAGTTTTTCTATGACCTCTAATTTCTGATTCATCATGTATTCCACCTAAAGATATTCTTATATATTTTCTAGATAGAACTTTTGATATAGACTTTCCTAAAGAAGTTTTTCCAACTCCTGGAGGCCCCATAAAACATAAAATAGGAGATTTTATATAGTTTTTTAATTTTAAAACAGATAAAAATTCTAATATTCTATTTTTTATTTTACTTAATCCATAATGATTTTTATTTAAAATATTAATAGCTTTTTTAAAATTAAAATTATCTTTTGTGTATTTTTTCCAAGGTAAATTTAATAAAAAATCTAAATAATTTTTTATTATACTATATTCTGGTATTTGAGAATTAATTTTTTTTAATCTTAATAATTCATAATTAAATTTTTTTTTTGCATCTATAGACAATTTTCCCCTTTTTTTTTTATAAATTTTAATTAAATTATTAATTTCATAATTAGAATTATATCCTAATTTTTCTTGTATAGCTTTAATTTGCTGATTTAAAAAATATTCTATTTGTTGTTTACTAATATCATTTTTAACTTTATTTTGAATTTCATTACTAATTTCATTTTTTTTTACTTCAAATAATAAAAATTTTAATAAAATTTTACATCTTTTTTTTATAGAATTTTCTTTTAAAATAATTTGATTTTTTTTTGTATCAAATTTAAAATGAATAAGAATTAAAAATATTAATAAAGAAATATTATTAATATAATTAATAGTATATATAATGTCTTTATTAATATAATTATTAAAATTAATTATTTTAATAGATATTCTTTTTAATGTATTTAAATAGCCATAATATTCTTTCTTCTTTGATAAAAATTTTTTTTCTTTTAAAGTTAAAACTTTACTTTTATATAAAATGTTTTTATAAATTTGTATAATTTTTTTTTCTTTAATTTTAAATCTTTGTAAACCTTGTAATATTATAGTAATACTATAATCTGGCATTTTAAAAATTTTAATAATGTTAGTTATTATACCAATTTTATATATATTATATATATCATAGTTCTTTTTATATATATTTTTAACATTTAATAACCCTAAACATTTATTCTTTTTATATATATTATAATATATATAATGAATTACCTTTTTTTTTATGATATTAATTGGTAGTATAATCCCAGGAAATAAAATATAATTATTTATTAATAAGATATCAAGAACAAATTCTACATTTTTTTTTATTGTATAGTTAGGCTTTAAAATAATAATTTTACTATGATGATTTATCATATTTTTTATTTAATCTTTTTTAAATAATATAAATTATAATTTTGTAATACAAAAAAGTAAAAAAATTGTGAATAATAAAATAATATTAGGAATAGATCCAGGAATTAATATTATGGGATTATCTATAATAAAAATAATATCATATAACCCTCAAAAAATTATAATATTAAAGCTTAAAGAAATATATTTAAAAAATAAAAAAAATTATATTATAAAATTAAAAATTATATATATATATATAAAAAAAATAATAAAAAAATATAATCCTAATTATTTAGTAATGGAAAATATATATTTAGGTAAAAATGTACTTTCTATGAAGAGATTAATACAATGTAAAAGCGCTATTTTATTAGCAGCGATAAAATATAAAAAAAGGATAATAAAATATTATCCTAAAACTATAAAATTAATAATTACAGGTTATGGAAATTCAAATAAAATAGATATTAAAAATAAAATTGAGAGTATGTTAAACTTTAAATTTAATTATAGTAAAAATTTAGATGTAGTAGATAGCTTAGCTGTAGCGATGTGTCATGTTTTAATTAAAAAAATAAAAAAAATTATATAATTATAATATTTAATATTTTATTTTTTATAAAAATATATTTTTTTAAATTTTTTTTATTATTTAAAAAATATTCTTTATTTTTAATTTTTAATTTTAAATAATCTAAATTGTTATTTTTTTTATTAATAAATATTATATCTTTTTTTTTATTATTAATCATAATTATA
Source organism: Candidatus Shikimatogenerans bostrichidophilus (assembly GCA_029851325.1). Lineage (GTDB taxonomy): Bacteria > Bacteroidota > Bacteroidia > Flavobacteriales > Blattabacteriaceae > Shikimatogenerans > Shikimatogenerans bostrichidophilus_F. Next base: position 10,500 of record CP099830.1, on the reverse strand, counting down.
TATTTTACATATTTATTTTTATTTGATCTAAAAATAGGTTGTTTTTCATAAAAAATACTTTTTTTTCCCCCTATTTTCTTCCAAAGTTCTTCAGTTATATATGGAATATAAGGAGATAATAAAATTAAAAATTTTTTTTTTATTTTAATACTATTAATTTTTTTTTTTATTAAAAAAGTTAATAGTTTCATAAATAAACTAATATTTTTATGAATTAGAAGTTCTTTATAATTAAAATGAATTTTATAAATATAATTATTTAATATAGATTTATATATATTAGAATATTTTTTACTACTTTTAATATTTAAAACGAAATTCCAAATTTTATATAAAAATCTTTTCATCCCTTTTATTTTATCAATTTTCCAAATTTTATTAACATTAAATGGACCTAAAAAAATAATATATAATCTATAACAATCTATTCCCCATTTTTTTATTATTTTGTCTGGTGTAATTATATTTAATTTCGATTTTGACATCTTTTCTATTTTTTTTTTACATAAAAATTCTTTTTTAGAATTTAAAATAAAATTATAATTATAAATTTTATTTTCTTTTATTTTATTAATATTTAATTTATTATTGTTAATAATATATTTTTTATCTATATAAAATTTTTGTAAATTACATATATTATATTTATTTATATTATCATAAGATATAAATCCATTTTTATATTTATATATACTATACGTTTTATTTAAAATAATTCCTTGATTAATAAATTGTTTATAAGGTTCTTTATTCTTTACTATTTTTAAATCTTTAAAAAATTTATGACAAAATCTAGAATATAATAAATGTCCATTTATATGTTCTATACCTCCTATATATAAATCAACATTTTTCCAAAATTTATATTTTTTTTTATCTATTAAAAACTTTTTATATTTAGGACTTATATATCTTAAATAATACCAATTAGAGGCAGCAAAACTAGGCATAGTATTTGTTTCTAATGGATATATTCCTTTTTTTTTATTAATAAATTTATTATATGTAATCTTGTGTTTATTTTCATTCCAAGACCATTTTTTTAATTGATCTAACTTAAATTTTTTTTTTAAAAATAATTTTTTTTTTATTAAAGGTAATTTTAAAGGTAAATATTTATTTGTTATAGGCTTAGGTATTCCGTTTTTATAATAAATAGGTATAGGTTCTCCCCAATATCTTTGTCTAGAAAAGACTAAATCATTTAAATTATATATATATGTTTTTTTAAAAAAAAAATTAAATTCAATTTTATTTTTCAGATTTATTATAAAATCATTTTTTATGTTCTTAAATAATACATTATTAGATGTATCTACATAAATATTTTTAATATAATTATTTTTATAATAATTGCTTATATATAATTTTATTTTATTATTTTTGATACTATTTTTAAAATTTATTAGTATTTTATAATTTTTAAAAGAATAATTTTTTTCGTTTATAAATTTGATAATTTGTTTTTTTTTTTTATATTCTTTTAATAAAAAATCTATATAATAAGAAGGAAAATTAAATATTATAAAATAAATTTTATTTTTAGTTTTTAAATAAATTTTTAATTTTTTATTTCTTATTTTTATTGTAAAAAAAAATATTTTTTTTTTTCCAATCCATTTTTTTTGAATATTTTTAATATATTTTGGCCAATTTAAATATTTATAATCAATTAATAATCTATTTATATATTTTGTAATTCTTAAATGCCATTGAAGCATTTTTTTTTTAATTACAATATATCCTCCTCTTTCACTTTTTCCATTTATAACTTCTTCATTAGCTAATACACTATTTAATTTAGGGCACCAATTTATATAACTTTTTTTTAAATAAGCTAATCTATACTTATTTAATATTTTATTTTTTGTTTTATTATTTAATTCATTCCATTTAATTTTTTTTTTAATTATTTTTTTTAATTTTTTTATCTTTTTTGCTTTATTTGTTTTTTTATCAAAATAATAATCAAATAATTTTAAAAAGATCCATTGAGTCCATTTATAATATTTACTTGAACATGTATTAATTATTTTATCCCAATTAAAAAAAACACCTAAATTTTTTAATTGGTTTTTATATCTTTTAATACTTTTTTTAATAATTTTTATAGGAGGATTTCCCGTATATATAGCATATTGTTCAGCAGGTAATCCAAAAGAATCAAATCCTATAGGGTTTAAAATTTTATATTTTAATCCAGATTTATATTTAGAAATGATATCTGAAAAAATATATCCTATACTATGACCAATATGTAATCCATATCCAGAAGGATAAGGAAACATATTTAAAATATAAAATTTTTTTTTACTATTTTTATTAATTTTAAAAAAATTAATTTTTTTATGTTTTTTTTTCCATTTTTTTTCTATTTTTTTGAAATTATATATCATTTTTTTTTTTTTTAAATATATATATATATATTATAATATATATATAT
>CP099830.1:0-8047 GCA_029851325.1 Candidatus Shikimatogenerans bostrichidophilus | reverse complement strand
TATAAGCCCCAGTATATTTATTTATTATAATATATTTATATTTTTTTTATATATTTTTTTTTAAAAAAAATATATAAATAATGCCGATGTAGCTCAGTTTGGTAGAGCACGTGATTTGTAATCTCGTAGTCGGGGGTTCGATTCCCTCCATCGGCTTATAATTAATTAATTGATATATATTAATGTATTAATATATAATGTTATATATTATTTATATTGAATTGGGGAGATACTCAAGTGGTTAACGAGGACAGACTGTAAATCTGTTGATTAATAATCTTCGTAGGTTCGAATCCTACTCTCCCCATAATTTTGCGGGAATAATTCAATAGGTAGAATGTCAGCCTTCCAAGTTGATTGTTACGGGTTCGATTCCCGTTTCCCGCTTTAAAAAAAAATTAGATATGTCAAAAGAAAAATTTTTACGAAATAAACCTCATCTTAATATAGGAACTATAGGACATGTAGATCATGGAAAAACAACATTGACAGCAGCAATTACAAAAGCTTTATCTTTAAAAGGATTAGCTGAAGAAAAAAAATTTAGTGCAATAGATAATGCTCCTGAAGAAAAAGAAAGAGGAATAACTATAAATACTTCACATATAGAATATAGTACAAATAAAAGACATTATGCTCATATAGATTGTCCAGGACATTCAGATTATATAAAAAATATGATTACAGGAGCAGCTCAAATGGATGGAGCTATATTAGTAATAGCGGCAACAGATGGTCCTATGCCTCAAACGAGAGAACATATATTATTGGCCAAACAAGTTGGCGTTCCTAAAATTATAGTTTTTTTAAATAAAATAGACTTAATCGAAGATAAAGAATTAATAGATTTAGTAAAAGAAGAAACTATTTCTTTATTGGAATCATATGGATTTAAAGATTCTCCTATTATAATGGGATCAGCTCTTAAAGCTTTAGAAGGAAATGAAATATATATAAAAAAAATATATGAATTAATGGAAAAAATAGATGAATATTTTCCTGATCCTATTAGAGATATAAATAAATCTTTTTTAATGCCTATAGAAGATATATTTACAATTACTGGTCGAGGAACAGTATGTACAGGGAAAATAGAAACTGGAATTATTAATTCTGGAGATTCAGTAGAATGTATTGGAAAAGAAAAAAAAATAAACACTACAGTTACAGGAATAGAAATGTTTAGAAAAATTTTAGATAAAGGAGAAGCTGGAGATAATGTAGGGTTATTACTACGGGGTATTGAAAGAAATGATATAAGTAGAGGAATGGTAGTTGCAGAACCTAATACTATTTTTCCATATAAATATTTTGAAGCTAATATATATATATTGAAAAAAGAAGAAGGAGGTAGACATACTCCATTTTATAATAAATATAAACCTCAATTTTATTTTAGAACAACTGATGTTACTGGGACTATATATTTAAATAAAGGAGTTGAGATGGTTATGCCAGGAGATAATATAAAAATAAAAGTTAAATTATATCAACCAATAGCTTTAAATATAGGATTAAAGTTTGCCATTAGAGAAGGAGGTAAAACTGTAGGAGCAGGTCAAATTACTAAATTAGTTAAATAATTTAAATATAAATACGGATGTAGCTTAATGGTAGAGCATCGGTCTCCAAAACCGAAGGTTGTAAGTTCAAGTCTTACCGTCCGTGTATTTATAATTTTTTTTTAATAAAATGCTAAATAAAAATAACTTATATGTTTTAAAAATTAGAGCAGTTAATAGAAAATTTATAATAAAAGAGATAAAAAGGATTTTATTTTTATATAAAGTAAAAGAATATAAAATATATAAATTTATTAAAACATTAGTAAAAAAAGAAAATAATAAAAAAATTTTTTTAAAAAAAAATTTATTACCAGGATATTTAATAATAAATTTATTATTAGATAGAATGATATTATATAAGATAAAAAAAATAAATGGAGTAATAAATTTTTTAAATGAAGGTATAGATAATTTTCCTAGACCCCTAAAATATAATGATATTAAAAATTTAATTAAGGAAAGTAAAAATAAAACATATAAAAGAACTAATATTAAATATTTTATTGGAGAAAGTGTAAAAATAAATAATGGTGTATGTATTGGATTAACTGGGGTAATAGAGAAAATTTATAAAAAAAAAAATAAAATATTGTTATCAGTTTATATAATGGGGAGAAAAATATTTTTAACAATTGAATCAAGTAAAATAGAAAAATTTTAATAAAATGAAAAAAATTTTAAAAATTATAAAATTAAATATAAAAGGAGGATTGGCAAATCCATCTCCTCCATTAGGGCCATCTTTAGGTGCTATTGGAGTAAATATAATGGATTTTTGTAAGTTTTTTAATGATAGAACAAAAGATAAAATTAATGAATTATTACCAGTTAATATATATGTATATGTAGATAAAACATTTGATTTTAAAATAAAAAAACAAACAGTAAAAGATAAAATTTTTAAATTATTAAATATAAATAAAGGATCAAATGAACCAAATAAAAAAAAAATAGGAGAAATTTCTTTAAATGAAATATATAAAATTGCAAAATATAAAATTTCTGATCTAAATTGTTTTAATAATATAAAATCTGCTGTGTCAATGATAATTGGTACATTAAAATCTATAGGAGTAACAATTAAAAATAATGATAAAAATAACTAAAAATTTAAAAAAAATTATAGAAAATTATAAAAATCAAAAAGATTATAATTTTAAAGAGGGTTTAGAAATTATAAAAAAATATAGTTTTACTAAATTTATTCCTAGTATTAATTTAACTATAAATTTAGAAATTAAAAATATAAAAAATTTTAATTTAAAAGAAACAATATATTTACCAAATTCTAATGGTAAAAAATATAATTTATTAGTTTTAATAGATAAAAAATATCGAAAAAAAATATTTAATATGGGAATAAAATTAGTAGGAGGAATGAATTATATAAAAAAAATAGAAGAATATAAATGGACAGATTTTGATTTAATAATTTCTAATAAATATTATATGGAAAATTTGTTAAAACTAGGAAAAATATTAGGTGGAAAAAATTTAATGCCAAGTTATGAAGAAGATACTATAATAGATAATTATGATAAGAATAGTTTAAAAAAAATAAAAAAAATAATATTAGGTAAAAGATTATTAATAAAGCCTGATAAATATGGAATATTACATTTAGTTATAGGTAAAAATAATATAGAAAATAAAAAAATAATAGAAAATATTTATTTTATAATAAAATTTTTAAATAGAATAAAAATAAATGGAAAAAATATATATATAAATAGTATATATATAAATTCTACAATGAGCCCTAGTTTAAAATTAAAATTTTAAATATTATTATGTATAATAAAAAAAAAATAAAAATTTTATATAAAATAAAAAAAAATTTTAAAAAATATAAATATATATATTTTATAAATATTTATAAATTTAATTCTGATTTATTTTATAAATTTAAAGAAGATTGTTATAATAATGATATAAAGTTAATGAATGTAAAAAATACTTTATTAAAAATTATATTAAAAAAAATAAAAAAGACAAATTTATTTAAAATATTAATTAATAATACATTTATAATGTATAGTAATAATATCAATATATGTCCTATTATTATAAAAAAACATAAAATTTATATAGATAATCAAAGTTATCCAAGTTTAAAAGCTGCATATTTAAATGATTATGTATATTTTGGTGAAAAAAATTTAAATAAATTGATTCATATAAAATCAAAAGAAGAATATTTATTTAATATATTATTAGATTTAAATAATATATTTAGTAATTTAATTTTAAATTATAAAAATTATTATAATAATAAAATTTTAAATATAGTAACAACATTAAAAAATACAAAAAATGAGCAAAATAAATAAAATAGCTAAAAAATTAGTAAAATTAAATATTAAAGAAGTAAATAAATTATATAATATTTTAGAAAAAAAATATAATATTAAATATAATATAAATACCCTTAATAATAATATTTCTACTAAAGAAGTTAAAACGAATGAAATAAATCAAGAAAAAATATCAAGTAATAATAGTAGTAATAGTAGTTTTTATGATATTTATTTAAAATCATTAGGTACAGTTAAATTACCTGTAATAAAATTAATTAATAATATTACTGGGGTTAGTTTAACAGAATCTAAAAAGTTAATAGATAATATACCTAGTTTAATAAAAAAATCAATAGCATTAGAAGAAGCTAAAAAAATTCAAGAAGATTTTAAAAAAGTAGATGCAGAAATAGAATTAAAAATATCTAAATAAATTTATTATATTTTTCTTATAAATGGGTAACGATAGAATATATATATCTGAAATAGAAAAAAATGTCAAATATATAGATTTTTTAAGAATTCAAATAAAATCTTTTAAAAAATTTTTAGATATTGAATGTATAAATAGAAAAAAAGAAGGGTTATATCAAATATTTAAAAAATTTTTTCCTATATATAATAAAGAAAAAAATTTTAAAATAGACTTTTTAAAATATTACTTAGATCCACCTATAAATTCTGTATATGAATGTATTGATAAAGATCTTACATATGGAATAAATATTTATGTAAAATTTAAAATTTTTTATTATGACAAAGAAAAAATAATTAAAAATGATATACAAAGTTTTTATTTATGTACATGTCCTTATATAACTAATAATGGAAGTTTTATTTTTAATGGAGCAGAGCGTGTAGTAATATATCAATTACATAGATCTCCTGGTATATTTTTTGGGAAAACATATGATTATAATGGTGTAAAATTATATTATGCTAGAATTATCCCAATGCATGGTTCTTGGTTAGAATTTGTAACAGATAATAATAATATTATATATACTTATATAAATAAAAAAAAAAAAATTTATATAACTTCATTTTTAAGAGCTATTGGATATAAAACTAATGAAGAAATTTTAGAAATTTTTGGACTATATAAAAAAATAAAAATAAAAAGAAAATATATTTATAAATATATAGGAAGGAAAAATGTAAAAAATATTTATAATAAAAAGAAAAAAAATTTATTAAAGGCTAATAGTATTTTAGATAAAAAAAAATTAAAATTATTAATAAATAATAAAATAAATACTATATATGTATATAGTAGGAGTTTTAATAAATATAATTTTAATATAATAAACAATATTTTTAATAAAGATAGAAATAAAACTTATGATGAAACAATAATTTATTTTTATAAATTATTTAAAACATCTTATCCTCCTAATATAGAAATTGCAAAAGTTTTTATAAATAGAATGTTTTATGATAAAAAAAAATATAATTTAGGATTAGTTTGTAGGTATAAATTAAATATTAGATTTAATATAAAAATTAAAGATTTATATTTAACTAAATTAGATTATAAAAAAATATTAAATTATTTATTATATTTATTAAATAATAAGAATATATTAGATGATATTGATCATTTATCTAATAGACAAGTAAAAACTGTCGGAGATCAATTATATAATTTGTTTACTATAGGAATTTCTAGAATATATAGTATAATAAAAGAAAAAATAAATATAAAAGAATATTATAAATTAAACTTAAAAAAATTAATAAATTCTAAACTTTTAAATTCTATACTAAATTCTTTTTTTGGAACTAGTCAAGTATCTCAATTTATGGATAAAACTAATCCTTTATCAGAAATGACTCATAAAAGAAGAATAACATTATTAGGTCCAGGAGGGTTAAATAAGTCTAGAGCTAGTTTTGAAGCTAGGGATGTTAATTATTCCCATTATGGAAGATTATGTCCAATAGAAACTCCAGAAGGACCTAATATAGGGTTAATATATTCATTATGTTTATTTGCAAACATAAATAATTTAGGGTTTTTAGAAACTCCATATAAAAAAGTTGTAAATGGTAAAGTGTATAATAAAATATATTTTTTAACTTCAGATGAAGAGAAAGATATGAATATAGGTCAATATGATATTTATTTGTATTATAAATATAAAAAAAAGTTTGTAGTAAGAAAAAATAATGAAAATATATTAACGAATATAAATAAAATAGATTATATAGATTATTCTCCTAATCAAATGGTTTCTTTAACGGCTTCTTTAATACCATTTATAGAACATAATGATGCTAATAGGGCTTTAATGGGATCAAATATGATGAGACAATCTTTGCCATTGTTAAAATTAGAAGAGCCTATTGTTGGAACAGGGGTGGAGAATAAATTAATTTTTTTTTATAGAAATTTCTTAAATGCTAAAGAAGATGGAATAGTTAAATATGTCGATTCAAATAAAATTATTATTAAATATAAATACAAAAAAGAAGTTATAGACACAACTTTTAATAATTTAACTTATACTCATAAAGTACCTAAATTTCATAGAACTAATCAAAATACTTGTTATAATTTAACACCTATTGTTAAAAAGGGAGATATAGTAAAAAAAAATCAAATATTATGTGAAGGTTTTGCTAATAAAAATGGAGTACTATCTTTAGGAAAAAATTTATTAGTAGCATTTATGTCATGGAGGGGATATAATTTTGAGGATGCTATAATAGTATCTAAAAAATTATTACGAGAAGATAGTTTTACTTCTATTCATATAGAAGTATTTTCTTTAAGTTTAAAAAAAATAAAATATGGTTATGAAGAATTTACAAAAGATTTACCTAATATTAATAGTAATGAATTAGAAAATTTAGATGATAATGGTATAATTAAGATAGGGGCTACAGTTAAACCTGGTGATATTTTGATAGGTAAAATAATACCTAAAGAAGAAACTTATATAACTCCTGAACAAAAATTATTAAAATCAATTTTTGGTAATAAAGCTAGTAATGTAAAAGAAGTTTCATTAAGAGCTCCTTCATATTTATATGGAATAGTGATAGATGTTAAAATATATAAACAAAATGAATATAATGAAAAGAAAAATAAAAATAAAATAAATAAAATTAGAAAAAGATATATAACTAAATTAAAAGAATTAAATAAAATTTTTATTTTAAAGCTTTTTAATTTATTAAAAAAAAAAAGAATAAAAAAAGGTATTAAAATAAAAATATTAAAAAACAATATTGGAAGAAAAATATATTATAAAAAGAACTCATTAATTGATTATACAATTTTAATATATTTATTAAAAAAAAAAAGACTTTTCAAACTTTTAAACATTAAAAAAGAACTTGAAAAAAAAGTAAAAAGGTTAATAAAAAATTTTAATATATCTTATAGTATTTTAAGAAATAAAAATAAAAAAAAAATTACAAAATTATTAATAGGAGATATATTACCTCCTGGAGTTATAAAAACAGTAAAAGTATATGTAGCTCAAAAAAGAAAATTAAAAGTTGGAGATAAAATGTCTGGGAGACATGGTAACAAAGGTGTAGTTGCTAGAATTGTTAGAGATGAAGATATGCCATTTTTAGAAGATGGGACTGTCGTTGATATAATATTAAATCCATTAAGTGTCCCTTCTCGTATGAATTTAGGACAAGTATTAGAATCAATTTTAGGATATATCGGGTATAAAACTAAAAAGAAATTTTATACTCCAATTTTTGAAGGATGTACTATAAAAATTTTACATAAATACTTAAAAGAAATTAATATAAAAAATTTTTGCAGATATACTTTATATGATGGGATAAGTGGGGAAAAATTTCAAAATAAAATAACAATCGGTATAATTTATATGTTAAAATTAGGACATATGGTTGATGATAAAATTCATACTAGATCTATAGGTCCATATTCTTTAATTACACAACAACCTTTAGGAGGAAAATCTCAATTGGGTGGACAAAGATTTGGTGAAATGGAAGTTTGGGCATTAGAAGCCTATGGAGCATCTAATATTTTAAGAGAATTATTAACTATAAAATCTGATGATATAGAAGGAAGAATTAAAACATATGAATCTATAATTAAAGGGTTACCATTACCTACTCCTAATATTCCAGAATCATTTAAAGTATTAATAAAGGAATTAAAAGGTTTATGCTTAAATATAAGTTTAAAAAAAA